>JAWVYG010000176.1:0-6052 GCA_033722815.1 Halioglobus sp. | reverse complement strand
GGCAGCAGCGTGTCGTCGGTCACGTTGCCCGAGGCCTCCAGCTCCGCCGCCCCTTCGGTCCGCGCCACCGCGGCGCGCAGGTCATCGAGGGAGAAGTTGTCCAGCATGATGCGATCGGCGCCGGCGGCCAGCGCCAGGTCCAGTTCCTGCAGGGTCTCGACCTCCACCTCCACCGGTTTGCCCGGGGCGTGGTGTCGCGCGGCGGTGACGGCCTCGGGGATGCCGCCGCAGGCCGCGATGTGGTTTTCCTTGATGAGGAATGCGTCGAACAGCCCGATGCGGTGATTGTGGCAGCCGCCGCAGCGCACGGCGTACTTCTGCGCCAGGCGCAGCCCCGGGATGGTCTTGCGCGTGTCGAGCAGCTTCACGCCGGTATGCGCGACCAGGTCAGCGTACCGGCGGCAGGTCGTGGCGGTGCCGGACAACAGCTGCAGGAAATTTAGGGCGGTGCGCTCGGCGGTGAGGAGTTTCGCCGCCGGTCCCGTCACTTCGAGCAGGACCTGGTCCTGCGCCAGGTGGGCGCCATCCTCGGTCCGCCAGTGGATATCGAACGCCGCGCTCAGCTCGCCGAAGACGGCGTTCACCCAGGGCCGACCGCACAGCACACCTTCCTCGCGCGTGATGACCTGCGCCGTGGCATTGGTCGAGTCGTCGATAAGGCCGGCCGTGATATCGCCCGTGCCTATGTCCTCGGCCAGCGCGGCGCGAACGTTGGCGAGGATGACCTCGTTGTCCGGCGGCATCGGCGTGGTTGCGGCTGATTCCATGGGGTTGCGGTGCCGTTGCGAAAGTGCGGGGATTGTAGCAGTTGGCTCGGAGATATCCTAAGCGCCCGGCGCTGCAGCCCTCGCCGAAGCGGCGCCGGCCGTTTAAGATGTCTGCGGCGGCGGTGCGACTGCGGGGAGCGATGCGATACACGATACGGGACGGCTGGTTGCAGCAGGCGCGCAGGGTGGCCTCGCCGAACTTCGGTCCGCGGCCCGACAACTGCGAGCCGGAGCTGCTGGTCGTGCACAACATATCGCTGCCGCCGGGCTGCTACGACGGCGATTGCGTCGAGCAGCTGTTCACCAACTGCCTGGACTGGG
Source organism: Halioglobus sp. (assembly GCA_033722815.1). Lineage (GTDB taxonomy): Bacteria > Pseudomonadota > Gammaproteobacteria > Pseudomonadales > Halieaceae > Marimicrobium. The sequence goes on along the minus strand of JAWVYG010000176.1, from coordinate 4,964 downwards.
ACGCGCACCCTTTCTTCGATGAGATCCGCGGGCTGGAAGTGTCTTCCCACGTGCTAATTCGCCGCAGCGGTGAGCTGGTGCAGTTTGTCAGCTTCGAGGACCGTGCCTGGCACGCCGGGGAATCGAGCTGGCGCGGCAGGCACAACTGCAACGATTTCAGCATCGGCGTAGAGCTGGAGGGCGCCGATGAGGAACCCTATGCCGATGCGCAGTACCCGGTGCTCGCCGACCTCACCCGCACTCTCATCGCCACTTACCCGCGCCTGCACAGGCACGGCATCACCGGCCACAGCGATATCGCCCCGGGCCGCAAGACCGATCCCGGGCCGGCCTTTGACTGGCTCCGCTACCTGCTGGCGCTATAGGTCGGTCCCTCCGGCGGGCGCTTTCTGCCGCAACTGCTAAGCTTCTGGTAACGGACAGACCCGGCCGCAGGGACGCAGGTCGCACCGGGCGGTGCGCGCCCGCGCGAAGCGCCGGCAAGGATTGGACTTTGCCCGAACCCGACACAGAGCACACGCTGCCCTCGGTTACTTGCGCAGCCTCGGGTGCCGGGGCACAGCTGCAGTTGCTGCTCACCGTGCTCTTTCATCCCGACGTCGAGCGCATCGGCGAGGTGGCGCGGGTGCGCCGCACGCGCGACGGCAGGCCCTGCGTGCTGGGCCGCAATGGTCCCGACTTCTGTGCGCCGGCAACGCGGCCCGTGCCGCTGGGCGATCCCCACGTCAGTCGCCGCGCCCTGGAGCTCGACTTCAATGGCGACCGCGTGGTCGTGAGACGCATGGAGGGCAGCAGCCGTGCTCGGCTGGCCGGTGGCGAACTGTTCGAGCAGGTGGTACTGGACAACGCGGCGCTGCGCCGCGGGGTGCCGCTGCTGTTGAGCCACAGCATTGTGCTGCTGTTGCGCCTGGCGCCGCCACCGGCGCAAGATGAACTGGCGGCCGGTGCATTGCTTGGCGGCAGTTCGACCATGCAGCGCCTGCGCGCCGCGATCCGGGCGGCCGGACGTTCGCAGCTGGACGTTCTGATCCGCGGCGAAACAGGCAGCGGCAAGGAACTGGTGGCCGCTGCCCTGCACGCGGCCAGTGCGCGCGCCGACAAACCCATGGTGAGTGTCAACATGGCGGCGATACCGCCCGAGCTGGCGCCGGCGATGCTGTTCGGCAGTGCGCGCGGTGCCTTCACCGGTGCGGATCGCGCCAGCGCCGGCTACTTCCGCGAGGCGGGCGGCGGTACGCTGTTCCTGGACGAAATCGGCGACACGCCGCGCGCCGTTCAGCCACAGCTGCTGCGCGCGCTGCAGCAGCGTGAAATCCAGTCGGGGGGCGGCGCGATCGAGCGCGTCGACGTGCGCGTCATTTCCGCGACCGACGCGGCGCTGGACGATCCCGCCTCGGGATTCAGCGCGGCCCTGCGCCATCGCCTCGGTGCACTCGAGATCGAGGTGCCCCCGCTGCGCGAGCACCCGGAGGACATCGGCGAACTGCTGCTGGCCTGCCTCGAGTCCGCGGCACGGCAGTCGGGCGACCCCGGGCGGCTGCCGCGCAAGGGTATGGAACAGCCGGCGGTGGCCGCCTGGTCGGGCATCTTCTTCGCGTTTGCCTGCCACGACTGGCCGGGCAACGTGCGCGAACTGTCCAATCGCGCGCAGCAGTTGCTGTTCACGGGGGACGGCGTGCCGTCGCCGGCAGACCCGGTGTTGCGCTCCCTGGCGGCGACACCGCAGGCGGCCGCGGTGGCGCGCCGGCGCAGGATGCAGGATATCGACGACGACCAGTTCGACCGCGCCATGCGCGACAACCGCTTCGAGATCAAGGCTGTGGCCGGGCAGCTTGGCGTGTCACGCACCTCGGTGTACCGCCGCATCGAACAGTCCGGGGACTACCGCCTCGCCGGCGAGATACCCGAGGACGTGCTGCGCGATGCGCTCGTGGCGCACTCGCGTTCGGTGGCTGACGCCGCCGCCTCCCTGCGCGTGTCCGCCAGCGGTCTCGCCAGCCGGGTGCGCAAGCTGCGCCTGTTGTGAACGGCCGCTGACATGTCGAGTTACGTCGGCCCCTACCGCGTTCTGCGCCTCATCAACCAGGGCGGGCAGGGCAGCGTCTACCTCGGTTACGATGAACGCCTGCAGCGCCGCGTCGCGATCAAGATCTACAGCCTGCCTGCCGACAGGGCCAGCCGCAGGCAGCTGCAGCACGAGGCGCAGCTTGTAGCGGCAATGGACAGCCCGAAGATCGTCCAGGTGCACGATGTCATCGAGTCGCCGCGTTACCTCGCCATGGTGATGGAATACGTACCGGGCTGCAGCCTGGAAGATTTCCTGAGCGGGGCCCGGCCCTCCCTCGCCGCCGTCATGACGATAGGTATCGACGTCGCCGGGGCGCTGGCGATCGCCCGCCGCCAGGGTGTCGTGCACGGTGATCTGAAGCCGGGCAACATCCTGCTGACCGCGGGTGGCCGCGCCAAGCTTACCGATTTCGGGATCGCCCGGCGCAAGGGCGCAGCAGCTGGCGACACGCGCCCGGGCAGCCTGTCCGCACTGGCACCCGAGCAACTCGACGGCGAGCCGCCGGGCAGGCAGGGCGACCTGTTCGCGCTCGGAATTCTCCTGTACCGCATGCTTACCGGCCGGCACCCGTTCATGCGCGACAGTACGCTGGATGTCGCGGCCCTGCGCTCGGCCCGGCACGAGCCGCTGGCGCAGGCAGCCGCCGCCGAGGACGAACTGCCAGTGGCGATGTCGCAACTGGTCGATCAGCTGCTGCAGTTGGACCCGGGGTCGCGGCCGCGGGGCACGGTCAGGGCGCGCCAGGCCATGCGCGAGGTTATGCGGGGCATCCCCCTGGCATCGCAGCGGACGCTGGCGCAGGAAGCGGCGCCCTATTTTCGCGCTGACGGCCCGCAGGACATCGCTACCCTGGTGCCGCAGGAGCTGGGCAGCGACGGTCGCTCCCGTCTGATCGCAGGCAGCGGCGTCGTCCATCGCCTGCGTTTCTGGTGGAGCGGCCTGCACGGTGTCCGGCGCGGCGCCGCGGCTGCGGGACTGCTGGCGCTGTGCCTGCTGCCGCTGATTGTCGCGACTGCCGGCCGCGAGACCACGATCGCCTTCGCCGAGCCGAGCGTAAACTACCAGGCTGGCGTGGTAGCGCCGTTGGGATTTACCCGTTCCTGGCTGGTGACGCAGGTGCGGGAGGTTGCCGCCGCGCGCAGCAACAGGATCCGGGTGGTGGGCAGCGCAGGCAGCACTTCCGCTGCGCCGCGATACGGTTCACGGCGCCCGGCGCCGTCTCCTGTGCGCGCGGACGAGTCGATCACCCTCGATCTGCGCTGCCGGGGCGAGCTGTGCGTGCTGGACCTGGCCCGCGCCGGTACGGGTGAAGCGCGCGCCAGCCAGGCGGTGCTGCTGGCCGGCGGTTCGCTGCAGGACTGGGAGCGGGTGGTTCGCGGGTCCGCCGCTGCCTTGTTCTCGCGTTAACGGCCGGCCGCTGCCTACACCAGTGCGACGCTCGCCGCGAGCAGCATCTGCGAGGCGAAGTACAGCGGCGTACCCCACAGGGGATTGAGTCTCTCCCGCTTGATGAACTGCTGCCGCGCCACCGCGACATCCGACAGGGCAAAACCCCACGCGCCCGGCAGTACCAGCGCGGCGGCCGCCTGGCCCACGGTGAGACCGGCGCACAGCAGCATGGTGGTGATGACCACCGTGTAGAGCGCCACGGGAATCTTCATCTCCCGGTTCACGTGGGGCAGCAACCAGCGCAGGACCAGCACCAGCAACAACAGTGCGGGAACGGCGCTGGTCAGCAGCGCCGGAATATTCGCCGGCAGCTGCATGAACGCGACCGCGTACAACAGGTGGCCGCAGAGGAAGGAGACGAGACCCGCGAGAAAACTGCGCTCGTCGTCGGGCATCAGGAACAGGTCGCCCAGCATGCACAGCACCAGTCCCGCGAACAACCAGCTGCCGTAGGCGCTGTCCAGTGCATCGAGGCGCAGCGCCAGCCAGAGGAACGCCAGCGCCGCCAGCGGCTTGAACAGGAAGCGCAGGCGGCGCCTGCCGAAGAAATCGCTCGCCGTCAGTGCCGTGACGGCAAATATGGAGAGCAAGAGCGGCGGCAATAGCGCCGCATCAGTCAGCAATTCACTGGCCAAGTGCTTTCACCTGTTCGAGAAGGGTCTGGTTGCGCGCCGCTACTATGCCATGGCGCGCGGCGATTTCCAGCAGGTAGCCGGTGATGAAATCGATCTCGGTGGCCCTGCCTGCCTCGACGTCCTGCAACATCGACGAGCGGTTGGCCGCGGTATCAGCGATCACCTGTGCGACGCTTGCCTCGATGGTGTGTGCCGTATCCGCGTAGCCCGCGGCTGTGCTGACCTGGCGCACCTCGGCGCACAGGCCCTCCACCTGCTCGCGCAGCTCTCGGCGCCGGGCCAGTTCGCCATTGCGACAGCGGTGCAGCGCGGTGAGCGGGTTGATGACGGCGTTGATCGCCAGCTTGTGCCACAGCGCGGCATCGATATCCGCATCCCAGCTGCAGCGGGGAATGCCCTCGGACCAGGTCCCGAACCAGGCGGGCGCCGTAGCCTGTCCCTGCCGGCCCACCCGGGTCGCGCCACTGCCGGCATGGCGTATATGTCGCGGGCCGAGTCGGAAGGCGCCCTCGGTGGTGGTGGCGCAGAACAGCGCGATGTCGGGATAATCGGTTTGCAGCTGCTGCGCAAGCCCCATGCCGTTGACCATGAGCACGACGATCGCGCCGGGCGCCAGCGCTTCGGCGGTGGCAGCTACCGCGGCGTAAACGTCATAGGCCTTGGTGGTGACCAGCAGGTGGTCGATGGCGCCGCTGCGGCCGGGCCATGAGCACGGCAGGTCCAGTTCAGTGCAGCCTGCGCCGCGTTCGATGCGCAATGGGCCCGGTTGCGCGTCGGCGCGCAGCAGCAAGGTGACGCCGCATCCCGCACGC
>JAWVYG010000175.1:0-6075 GCA_033722815.1 Halioglobus sp. | reverse complement strand
CCTGTCAGTGAACTACGCAATCGGTATCGGCCTGGTCCAGCTGTTGCTGGTACTCGGCATCTGGTATGGCTCCCTGAAAGCCACCCATCGCATCGCTGGTCCGGTCTACGTCTTCAAGCGCGAGCTGGTGCGCCTCGGACAGGGCGATCTCACGGCACGGATCGAACTGCGGGACACCGACATGTTCCAGGAGGAGGCGCTGGCGATAAACGGCAGTATCGACGCGCTCAGAGAGCGCGTGCAGCGCTTGAAGTTGCGCGCGAATCAGCTGCAGGAAGCCCAGTCAACCGGCGGGGACATCTCCAATGCACTGGGCCAGCTGCAGGCAGACCTGGCCGAGCTGCTGACCTCAGACGGAGACTAGACGATGACACGCCACGCTTCCATCAATGCGCCCGGCAGCACACGCGCGCGCTCGCAGGGACTCACATTCATCGAACTGATGGCGGTGGTGGCCATTATAAGCGTCCTCGCGGTGGTCGCCCTGGCCACTTACAACCAATATGTGGTGAGGTCCAAGGTCGCCGAGGGCCTGGTCTTCGCCGCGGAGGCGAAAACCAGCGTTTCCGAGCACTTCTACAGCAATAACAGAATGCCGATTGACAATTACGAAGCCGGCCTGCCGGCCCCGGGCGACTACGACCAGTACGAGTTCATCGAACGCCTCGACATAGTGACCGTCAACGGGCAGGGCGGCGTCATCGAGCTCACCCTGAAAATTCCCGAGCTGGGCAGCGACAACATCCTCCACCTGGTGCCCTCGACCATCGATATCCCCGTCGGCTGGAAGTGCACACCCGCGGCCGTGAATGGAGTGCCCATCGATAATCTGCCGGCGTCCTGCCGCTTGCAGTGATCGCCCGGGCGGACCCGCCCGGGAGCGGGGCCAATCCTGTAGTAAAAGCATGGAATTGATCGGGTTTTTGTGCTTTTTTTGCGCTAATCCGGCGTGTATCGCAGGCTCTTGGCCGGTTATACTTGGATCGCTGTATAGTAGTGGCACATACTAGCTTGCCATGCCGGATGCATGGGGCGGTAGCGCCATATCTCGGGGCCGAGGTGGATGAACGACAAAGCGATAGGTCAGCTTAGCGGTCTTGCGGGACGACTGGTGGCGGAGGAACTGATCAGCGCCCAGTCTGCCGTCGAGGCGCAGCGAGAAGCGGCTGAAGAGCACATGCCCTTCGTCCAGTACCTGGTCGAGAAAAAAGACGTGGACAGCAGGCGCCTGGCCGAGGTGGCGTCACAGGAATTCGGCGTACCCCTGTTCGACATCGCCGCGCTTAACGTGGAGGCCCTGCCCGACGGCCTGGTCGAACCCGAGCTGGTTACCAAGCACCACGCCCTGCCTATCTACCGCCGCGGCAACCGCCTGTTCATCGCGGTCAGCGATCCCACGAACCTTGCGGCGCTGGACGAGATCAAGTTCCATACCGGGGTCAATACAGATGCCGTCCTCGTCGAGGAGCGAGCCCTGAGCGAAGCGCTCGCCGTGTGGGTGGAGTCGCAGGATTCCCTCGCTGATGGCCTCGACGATCTCGACGCCTCGGACCTCGACGACGTAGAACTCAGCTCCGGCGAGATCGGCGAGGAAGGCGACGAGGGATCCGAATCCGTAGACGAGACGCCCATCGTACGCTTCGTGAACAAGGTGCTGGTCGACGCGATCAAGCAGGGCGCCTCCGATATCCATTTCGAGCCCTATGAAAAGACCTACCGCGTGCGTTTCCGCACAGACGGTGTGTTGCGCGAGATGGTCAAGCCGCCACGCAACCTGTCCCAGCGCCTGGCGGCGCGCCTCAAGGTCATGTCACAGATGGACATCTCAGAGCGGCGCATACCGCAGGATGGGCGCATCCAGATGAAGCTGTCGCGCAACCGCGCCATCGACTTCCGGGTGAATACCCTGCCCACGCTGTTCGGCGAAAAAATCGTGCTGCGTATCCTCGATCCCAGCAGCGCGCAGATGGGCATCGACGCCCTGGGCTACGAGGAAGACCAGAAAGACATGTACCTGAAGGCGCTGAACCAGCCCCAGGGCATGATCCTGGTCACCGGGCCTACCGGCTCCGGTAAGACGGTATCCCTGTACACCGGACTCAACATCCTCAACACCGCCGAACGCAACATCTCCACTGCGGAAGACCCGGTGGAAATCAACCTCGAGGGTGTCAACCAGGTACACGTCAACCCCAAGGTCGGCCTGAACTTCGCCGAGGCGCTGCGCTCGTTCCTGCGCCAGGACCCGGACATCATCATGGTCGGCGAGATACGCGACCTGGAGACGGCGGAAATCGCCATCAAGGCGGCGCAAACGGGCCACCTGGTGCTCTCCACCCTGCACACCAACAGCGCGGCCGAGACGCTGACCCGCCTGCTCAACATGGGTGTACCGGCCTTCAACGTGGCCTCCTCGGTCGACCTGATCATCGCCCAGCGACTGGCGCGCCGGCTGTGCGGCCAGTGCGCAGCCCCGGCAACGGATATCCCGCGCGATACGCTGATCGAGCAGGGTTTCACGGAGGAGATGCTCGATGGTGCGCAGATCAAGAAGGCCGTGGGTTGTGAGCAGTGCCACGAGGGCTACCGCGGCCGGGTAGGTATTTACGAGGTGGTGAAGATCACGCCATCGATCGCGAGAATCATCATGGAGGAGGGCAATTCCCTCCAGATCGCCGAGCAGGCGGATGCAGAGGGCTTCCGCGACCTGCGCACCAGCGCACTGCGCAAGGTGGCAGACGGAATGATCAGCCTCGAGGAAGCGAACCGGATCACCGTGGACTAGTGGTCCGCCGATGCGGCGGAAAAAGTGGCAAAAACGCCACTTTTTCATAGACAGCGCAGTGCGTTTTGGGACATTTTCATCCCGGTAACGCCTGCCAGGACAGTGGCTCAACAAGCTGTCAGGAACAGGGCATAACGAGACGGGTGGCAGTATGGCAACCAGCGCATTACGGGGCGAAGTATTCATCTGGAGCGGGACCGACAGGTCCGGCCAGCAGAGCAAAGGCGAAATCCAGGCCGCCAGCCAGGCGATGGCGAAGGCGCAGCTACGGCAGCAGGGCATCGTGCCGAGGACCGTGAAGCGCAAGCCCAAGCCGCTATTCGGCGGTGGCGGCAAGGCCATCAAGCCCGAGGATATCGCGGTATTCACACGCCAGCTGGCCACCATGCTGAAGGCGGGCGTACCACTCGTGCAGAGCTTCGAGATCGTTGAGGACGGCGTCGACAACGCGCGCATGAAGGAGCTCGTCTCCACCGTGCGTGTGGACGTGGCTTCCGGCAGCGGCCTGGCGCCGTCACTCGCCAAGCATCCGCGCCACTTCGACGACCTGTACTGCAGCCTGATCGGTTCCGGTGAAGACTCCGGTACCCTGGAGATCATGCTGGACCGGGTGGCCACCTACAAGGAAAAGACCGAGGCCCTCAAGCGCAAGATCAAGAAGGCGATGACCTACCCCATCGCGGTGGTGAGCGTCGCGATCGTGGTGACGGCGATCCTGCTGATCAGGGTGGTGCCGGTGTTCGCCAAGACCTTCGAGAACTTCGGCTCCGAACTGCCCGCGTTCACGCGCATGGTCATGGGAATCTCCGAGTTCACCCAGGCGTGGTGGTACATCATCCTCTTTGCCCTTATCGCGGCCTTCTTTACCGTGCGCGAACTGCGCCTGCGCTCGGTGGGCTTTTCCGAGTGGATCGACCGCGTCGCGCTGCGAATGCCCATCGTCGGCAATATCGTTCACGACGCGATCATCGCGCGCTTCTCGCGCACGCTGTCGACGACGTTTGCCGCGGGCGTGCCGCTGGTCGACGCGCTCAATTCCACCGCCGGTGCGGCGGGCAACTCGGTCTACGCCAAAGCGATCAGGCGTATCCGCGATGACGTAACTACCGGCTCCAGCCTGTACAATTCGATCCGGTCCACCGGCCTGTTCCCACACATGCTGCTGCAGATGGTGTCCATCGGCGAAGAATCCGGCTCGCTGGACGAGATGCTGGAGAAGGTCGCCGCACACTACGAGGAGGCGGTGGACAATGCCGTCGACAACCTCAGCACCCTGCTGGAACCGCTGATCATGTCCATCCTCGGCGTACTCGTCGGCGGCCTGATGGTGGCGATGTACCTGCCGATCTTCATGCTTGGCTCCGTGGTCTAAAGGCACACCCTCGCCGCGGCGCGTCGCTGCGGCGACCCGGCCATGTCCGAGACACTGAACCAACTGGGCTGGCTGTTGCCGGCCTGCCTGTTATTGCTTGGCCTGTGTGTCGGCAGCTTCCTCAACGTCGTCATTTACCGCCTGCCGCTGATGCTGGAGAGCCAGTGGCGACGCAACAGTATCGCGCTGCTGGAACTGGAAGAAGAGACCACGGACAGGCCGCTCAACCTGGCGACGCCCAACTCCCACTGCCCGCACTGTGGGGCGCCGGTGAAACCGTGGCAGAACATCCCCGTCGTGAGCTACCTCCTGCTGCGCGGCAAGTGCGGCAACTGTTCGGTAGCCATATCGCCGCGCTACCCGATCATCGAGCTAATCACCGGCCTGGTCAGCCTTTCCCTGCTGTGGCACTTTCCTCCCGGCACACCACTGCTGGGCGCGCTCATCCTCACCTGGGCGCTGATCGCGCTGACCATGATCGACATCGACCACCAGCTGCTGCCGGACAACATCACGCTGCCGCTGCTGTGGCTGGGACTGCTGTTCAACATCGCCGGCACCTTCACCGCGCTGTCCAGCGCGGTCATCGGTGCCGCGGCCGGCTACCTGCTGCTGTGGAGCGTCTACTGGCTGTTCAAGCTGGCGACGGGGAAAGAGGGCATGGGCTACGGCGACTTCAAGCTGCTGGCGGCACTGGGCGCGTGGATGGGCTGGCAGGTGCTGCCGATGATCATACTGATGTCCTCCGTCGTGGGCGCGGTCATCGGAATTGCACTGATGGTCATCAAACGGCGCGGGCGGGAAATACCCATCGCCTTCGGACCCTACCTGGCCATCGCCGGCTGGATCACCTTCGTCTGGGGCGAGCAGTTGCTGGCAGCGGTGCCGCTGTTCAACATGGGCGCCGGGCCGTGAGCCTGGTTGTCGGCGTTACCGGCGGCATCGGCAGCGGCAAGTCCGCCGTCACCCGGCGCTTCGAGGCCCTGGGCATCACCGTCGTCGATGCCGACGTCGCGGCCCGCATCGTGGTCGAGCCCGGCAGGCCCGCCCTCGATGCCATCGCGGAGCACTTCGGCACAGACATTATCGGAACGGACGGCGCGCTGGATCGCGCGGCGCTGCGCGCCCGCGTCTTCGCCGACGAGTCCGAGCGGCGCTGGCTGGAGCAGCTGACCCATCCGCTGATCGGGGAGGAGATCCTCGCGCAGATCGCCGCCTCGGACTGCGCCTACACGATCCTGAGCTCACCCCTGTTGCTGGAAACCAGCCAGAAGGGTCTGGCGGACTGCGTTATCGTGGTGGATGTGCCGGAGTCGGTACAGCTGGCGCGCACCATGGCGCGCGACAACAACGACGAGGCACAGGTGCGGCGCATCATGGCGGCACAAATGCCGCGCGAGGAGCGGCTGCAGCGCGCGGATTACGTCATCGACAATTCCGGCAGCCTGGAAGATCTCGACCCGGCGGTCGAGGCCCTGCACCAAACCCTACTGGCGCGCGCGGCCGCTCGCGCCTAGGAGCTCCTGCACCGCGGCGACGATGGGCCGGTTGGCCGCGGGGAAATCGCGCTCGTGCAGCTCTGCCGCGGCCACCCAGGCCAGGGGCTGCCCCTCCAGGCCCTCGGGTTCACCGCTGAAGTCCCGGATCACGCGAACGTCCAGGCGCACCTGCTTGTCGCCGTAGTCGTGCTCGATCTCGATCAGCTCAATGCTTGGCCCGATGCGGATGCCCAGTTCCTCCAGCAACTCCCGCCGCAGGGCCGCCTCCAGGCTTTCGCCGACCTCGACCTTGCCGCCGGGAAATTCCCACAGCCCGCCCTGGTGCGCGCCGTCGGCGCGGCGGCTGAGCAGGATCCTGTCGCGGGCATCGAGGATGACACCCACGGCGACATGAACTACGGGCATGCAGACGCCCTAGG
>JAWVYG010000174.1:0-6078 GCA_033722815.1 Halioglobus sp. | reverse complement strand
CCTTCATCCTGCGCGGCGTCAACCTGCTCGGGGTGGACTCGGTGGAGATCCCGCTGCGGGACAAGCGGGCCGCGTGGGAGCAACTCGCCGGCTGCGCAGAGCTTGCCTCGGTGGTGCGCATCAACCACGAGATCACGCTGGACGAGGTGCCGGCGACCCTGGAGCGCCTGTACGCCGGCGCGATGACCGGGCACGCCATCGTCAACATCGGCGGCGCCTAGGAAAGCCGGCGAATTTGCGGCTTTGCCGCTGCGCGAGGCATGTAATAAACTGCTTTAACAAGGCGACTGTCATGTAAAAAGACGCGCCCGCAATGATCTGGCGGCCGCCCCACCGCCGGGCGCGAAAACGAGGTGACAACCCGTGTCATTCGAATTAAATCGCAAACTGGTGGCCAGGCGTCCGCCACTGGACACCGGCGCGACGATCGATGCGGTGAGCGCCAGCATCATCAACGGCGCGTTCGAGACCGTCTGCTACGAGGTGGCCACCCACCTCGGCCGAGCCGCCTCCTCGGCCATTATCAACCAGTCCAACGAGCGCAACGCCAGCATTATCGACGCCCACGGCCGCCTGGCCGGCATCTCCGTAGGCATCCCGCAGCTGCTGTTCATATCGCCGCTGGCAGTGCGCTGGGGGCTGGAGAATTTCGCGGCTGACGACTGGGGGCCGGGCGACGTGTTCGTCGGCAACGATCCCGACTACGGCGGCGGCCACCTGCCCGACTACACGGTCTACGCGCCGCTGTTCGACCACGACGGCAAGCTGGTGCTGATCCAGGCGCTGCAGGCGCACCAGGGCGACACCGGCGGCAAGGACCCCGGCGGCTTCTCCGTGGACAGCACCGAGATTTTCAGCGAGGGCCTGGGCATCCCGGTGCTGAAGCTCGTACACCGCGGCAAGCCGCGCCGCGACGCCATCGACCTGCTCATCCGCAACAACCGTTTCCCGTCCTTCGCCGGCGATATCGCGGCGATGATCAGCGCGGTCCAGGCCGGCGTCGTATCGCTGCAGGCCATCGTCGACCAGCACGGCGTCGAGGCCGTCAAGGCCGCGGTCAACTTCAACATCGAGCAGACGGAGCGGCGCGTGCGCGCGCATGTAGCGGACTGGCCCGACGGCGAGTACCGCGGGGAGGTGTGGATCGACCAGGATACCGCCGGCAACCCGGACGTCCACGTGCAGGTCAACTGCAAGGTGCGCGGCGACCAGCTGACGGTGGACATGAGCGGCTCGGATGCGCGCCCGGAACTGGTCAACGTGTGGAACACGTTCTCCAATACCCGCGGCTACGCGATGGCCCAGCTCGCCTCCATGGTGGCGCCGGACATCCTGAAAAACGAGGGCCTGTTCAACGCGGTGGACATGGTAATCCCGGAGGGCTCGATATTGCAGCCGCCGCCGAACAAGCCCGCCGCGCTGGGGGCATTTCACCCCGCGGTGGAGGTCGGCGAGGCGATCTGCATCGCGCTGTCGCCGATACTGCCGCAGCGCTCCGCGCCGCAGGTGTACAAGCTCGGCATGCCCAACGCCGTAATCGGCATGACGGAGGCGGGCGAGATGTGGATGGACCAGGGCGTGGACGTGCGCGCCTCCGACGCGTCGGCCACCGAGGGCCTGGACGGCTGGGGCTCCATGTGCGCGGGACTGGGCAACCTGATCCTGGCGACCGCCGAGGACGCCGAGAGCCGATTCCCGGTGTTGAACCTGGGCCGCGAGATGACCACCGATACCGGCGGCGCCGGCCGCTGGCGCGGCCAGCCGGGCACCTGCAACACCAAGCAGGTGCTGGAACCGGTGTCGGCGATGACGTGGATGGTATCGCGCAGGCACCCCCTGCGCGGGCTGTGCGGTGGCGACGACGCCGCGCCCTACAGCAACCGCTTCCTCGTGGGCACCGCCGACGAATACGAGGTGGAGAACGCCCTCAACGCGCAATTGCCCGCCGGCGCGATCACCAGCTACCAGTACGGCGGCGGCGCCGGCTTCGACGACCCCCTGCTGCGCGACCCCCTCGCCGTGCGCGATGACGTGCTGGACGAGTACGTCAGTATTGGCGCCGCGCGGGAGCGTTACGGGGTGGTGCTCACCGGCTCGGTCGAGGACTGCGATATCGAGCTCGATCTCGAGGCCACGGAACGGCTGCGCCGCGAGCGCCTGGACAGCGCCCCGCCATGAGTTATCGCATCGGCATCGACATCGGCGGTACGTTTACCGACTTCGCCCTGCAAAAAGGCAACGACCTGCTGCTGCACAAGAACCTCAGCACGCCGCAGGACCGCTCCATCGGTGTCATCGAGGGACTGGAGCGACTGGCGTCGATGGAGGGGTTGTCACTGGCACAGTTGCTGGCCGCTACCGAGGCGCTTATCCACGGCACGACCGTGGCGGACAACACCCTGATCGAAATGAATGGCGCGTGTACCGGCCTGCTCACCACCGAGGGATTCCGCGACGAACTGGAGCTGCGCCGGGGCTATAAGGAGGATATCTGGGATATCCGCCTGGGGCCGCCGACGCCCATCGTACCGCGGCGACGGCGTCTCGGTGTCCCTGAGCGCCTGCGCTTCGACGGCAGCGTGCACACACCGCTGGACGAGGAGGCGGCCAAGGCGGCCATCGCCAGGCTGGCGAAACAGGGCGTCGAGTCAGTGGCGGTTTGCACGCTGTTCAGCTTCGTCAACCCGGCCCACGAATTGCGCCTGGCGCAACTGGTGCGCGACGCACTGCCCGACGTGCACCTGTCCCTGTCGCACGAGGTACTGCCGCGCTCCCCCGAGTTCGAACGCGTCAGCACCACCGCGGTGAACGCCTACGTCGGCCCGCGGGTCAGCAGTTACATCGCGCGGCTCAGCGAACGCCTGCAGCAGGCGGGCTACCGGCGCGGGCTGCTGCTGATGCAATCCAACGGCGGCGTCATGACGCGGCAGTATCTCGAGCGCAGCCCGGTGCGCGTCCTCGCGTCCGGTCCGGCGGGGGGCGTGATCGGCGGTGCCGCCACTGGCGCCGCGAAGGGTGCCAGCGACCTGCTGTGCGTCGACATGGGCGGCACGAGCTACGATGTCTCGGTGATCCGCGGCGGCGAGGCACCGGCGGAAGCAGGCTGGAACTGGCACCACCGCTATCTCGTGGCCGTGCCGATGGTACAGGTGGAGACCCTGGGCGCCGGCGGCGGCTCGATCTGCAGCGCCGACTCGGGCACGCTGCAGGTGGGCCCCGCCAGTGCCGGTGCAGATCCGGGGCCGGTCTGCTACGGCAGGGGCGGCGAACAGCCCACCGTCACGGACGCCATACTCACACTCGGCCTGCTGTCCGACGAGGAAGGTTTCGCCGGCGGCAGCTTCCGGCTCACGCGCGAGGGCGTGCACGAGGCCCTGGAGCGACACGTCGCCGGGCCACTGGGCTGCTCGGTGGAAGAAGCGGCGTTCGATTGCTGGCGCGTGGTCAACGCCAACATGACCCAGGCGGTGCGCAGGCTGACCGCGGAAAAGGGCTGCGACCCGCGGGACCTGACCATGCTCGCCTACGGCGGCAACGGCCCGGCCTTCGCTGCGATCCAGGCCCAGGAACTGGGCATCGCTCGCGTACTCGTGCCGCGCACCTCCCCCGGTTTCTCCGCCACCGGCGCGCTCACGGCGCAGCCCTGTGTCGACGAAGAGCGCTCCTACCTCGCCCCGGCAGCCGGCGCAGACACGGAGCGCCTGCGCACACTGTGGCGCGAACTGGACGAACATGCCGGGCGACACCTCGCCAGCGCGGGCTTTGACGCACAACAGGTGGCGCGGCGCTACCAGGTAAACATGCGCTACCCGGGGCAGAACTGGTCACTGACCGTGGATGCCGCGGCGGTCACCGGCGCCGGTGGCCTCGGCTTCGTCGACGACGACCTGCCCGCGCGCATGGTCGAGCGCTTCCACGCGCTGCACATGGCCGAGTACGGTCACGCGCGCGACGGCGAAGCGCCGGAGATCACCGGTGTGCGCCTGCGCGCCTCGGCCGAGGTGCCGGCGCCGCCCTTTCGCGGCGGTACAGAGGCCACGCGGCAGGCGGCGCAACCGTACAAGCAGCGCCGCGCCAACCTCGGCCAGGGATACGGCGCAACGGACATTTACCGCGGCAGCGACCTGCAGAGCGGCCATGAAATCCACGGCCCGGCTATTATTGAAGAGAGCTTCACCACGATCGTGGTCTACCCGGGCTGGAACGCGCTGGTGGACGACGCCGGTGACTACGAACTACTGCGCGCCGGCAACGACACGCCAAGGCGTACCACAGGGAGCAAGCAATGAGCAAAACCGCTGACCAGGCATCCGGCGACCTCGTCACCATGGACACCAGCCCCGTCGACCTGTGGGTCGGCGTACCGCTGGGGGGCGGGCAGATGAAGGACCCCGTGGCGCCCAACGACATTCGCCGCTGGGCACAGGGCATGCAGAACTCCAACCCCCTATACTACGACGAGACGCTGGCCGAGGCGGCCCAAAGCCGCTTCGGCGAGCTGGTGGCGCCGCAATCCTTCGCCGTGTGCACCGACGACAGCCACGGCGCCGCGCCCGCCATCCAGGGCAACATACCGGGCACGCACATGCTGTTCGGCGGCGACGAGTGGTGGTTCTACGGCCCGCGCATACGCCCGGGCGACAAGATCACGCGCTCGCGCATGCTGTTCGACTACAAGGTCACCCAGACCGGTTTCGCCGGTCCGACGATGTTCTCCCGCGGCGACACCGAGTACGTCAACCACCGCGGCGAATTCATCTGCAAGCAGCGCTCCACATCCATCCGCTACCTCGCCGAGGAGGCGCGCAAGCGCGCCCAGTTCAGCGAGGAAACCGATCCCGGCTGGACCGAGGACCAGCTGATGGAGATCGAGAAGAAGAAGATGGCATACTTCGCTGCCGTGCAGGCGCAGGTCAACCAGCGCAAGCTCAACGTGCAGCCCGGGGAAACACTGCCAGAGAGGCTGATCGGCCCCCATACCATCGCAAGTTTCACCACCGAGTGGCGCGCCTACCCCTTCACGATCTGGCATACCTTCCGCCCCGATGGCCTGCCCTCCTCCCTGTACGATGCGGGCTGGCTGCCGGAAATGGAGCGCGACTTCGACAAGGGCGATATCGACCCGACGCACCTGGACGGCCTGTACCACGGGCCCTCCCGGGGGCACGTGCAGCAGGAATATGCCCAGCTGATCGGGCTGCCGAGGGCCTACGGCTACGGCGCCTCCATGGGCGCCTGGCTGCTGGATTACATCTCCAACTGGGGCGGTATCTGGAGCGACATCATCCACAGCAAATTTTCCTACCGCTCCCCCGCCATGACCGGCGACCTGACCATCCTCAACGGCGAGGTCACCAACGTGAAGGAAGACCCGATGACCGGCCAGCCGCTGGCGGTGGTGCAGGTGACCATGACCAACCAGGACGATGCCGTGATGGCCTCCGGCGGGGCCGAGGTGCGGCTGCCCACCGACGAGTTGCCCGCGCCGGAACATCCCGATGGCAAGTGACGACCCCGGGGTAAGGCTGCAACCGGACGCCAGCCGCTACACCTGGGGACACTTTATCGAGGATGTGGCGGCGCGGCATGGCGATGCCACCGTCATGCGTTTCGAGGGCCGGGACATCAGCGCATCGGCGCTGCTGCGTGACACCCGCGAGCTGGCCAGGGCGCTGGCTGCATCGGGCGTCGCCAAGGGCATGCGCGTGGCGCTACACATGGCCAATCGCCCCGAGTTCGCCGTGGCCTCTTTCGCCATCGCCATGCTCGGCGCGGTGCTGGTGCCGGTGAACACCTTCGCCACCCAGCAGGAGCGCGAGTACATCCTGCGCCACTCCGACAGCGCCATGCTGTTGTTCCAGCGCCGCCTGCTGAAACACGACTTCCTGCAGGAACTGCTGGAGATGTTTCCCGGACTGGCGAGCCCGGGCGCGCTGCGCGATGCGCGGGCGCCGCACCTGCGCGGCGCCGTGGCGCTGGGGTTGGAGCAGGGCCAGGGCGGCGTGCTGGCCTGGCAGGACCTGCTGCGGCGCAGCGGCGAGATCACCGACGAATTGCTCGACGCCATGATCGACGAGG
>JAWVYG010000173.1:0-6094 GCA_033722815.1 Halioglobus sp. | reverse complement strand
CGGGCCCGGCAAGGTACTCAGCGGCCTGAACCGGCGCATCGACAAGGCGCTGCAGAGTTTCGGCCTGGAAGAGCCCGACACGATGGCGGACGCCATTGCCGAACTGTCCTGAAGAGGAATAGCTGAATGAGTGACGACAGCAGGGTAGCGCTGGTAACGGGGGCGAGCCGCGGTATCGGCAAGGCGATCGCGCAGGCGCTGGCCGCGGACGGTTTTACCGTTGTGGGCACGGCGACCAGCGAGTCAGGTGCGCAGGGGATTACCGGCTACCTGCAGGACGCCGGCAACCCGGGTTGCGGCATGGTGCTGAATGTCGCCGACGACGACAGCGTCGCCGCCGTTGTGAAGGCGATCGTCGACCAGTACGGCGCGCCACTCGTGCTGGTGAACAACGCCGGCATCACCCGCGACAACATACTTATGCGCATGAAGGGCGAGGAGTGGGGCGAGGTGATCGACACCAACCTCAATGCGCTGTATCGCGTGAGCAAGGCGTGCGCCCGCGGCATGACCAAGGCCCGCTGGGGCCGCATCGTCAACATCACCTCGGTGGTCGGCTCCATGGGCAACGCCGGGCAGAGCAACTACGCCGCCACCAAGGCCGGCGCCGAGGGTTTCTCCCGCGCGCTGGCAAGGGAGCTCGGCTCGCGCTCGGTGACGGTCAACTGCGTCGCGCCGGGTTTTATCGACACCGATATGACGCGGGAATTGCCCGATGATCAACGCGAGTTGCTGCAGCAGCAGATACCGCTGGGACGCCTCGGCGAAGCGGCCGAGATAGGCGCCCTTGTCAGTTTCCTGTGCAGCGATGCGGCGGCCTATATCACAGGGGAGACCATACACATCAACGGTGGTATGTACATGACCTAAGTGGTTGATAGTTTTAACTAAGCATGGTGCAGGGGCCCGCTTCCAAAAAACAGTTATTACTCTTTTGAAAAACAGAGTAAACTGCGCGCACTGACCGTGTATTCGTAAACCAGGCAGTACCAAACCTCAGGAGTAGAAGACCAAATGAGCAGCATTGAAGAGCGCGTTAAAAAGATTGTCGCAGAGCAACTTGGCGTGAAGGAAGAAGAAGTCCAGACGGAGGCCTCCTTCGTCGAGGACCTGGGAGCAGATTCCCTGGATACCGTGGAACTGGTTATGGCGCTGGAAGAGGAATTCGAAACTGAAATTCCCGACGAAGAAGCGGAGAAGATCACTACCGTGAAACTGGCGATCGAGTACATCAACACCAACCTCGCCTGATTCACCGCCCCGCCTTTTCAGAAAAAAGCCGTCTCTCACCCGCAGGACGGCTTTTCTACTTTCACACTACCAGGAACTGATCCCTGTAGAGGAGTCATAGCGTTGATTGGCAGACGAGTGGTCGTGACAGGCCTCGGTATGATCAGCCCGCTGGGCCATACCGTGGAGGAGACCTGGCAGAACATTCTGGCCGGCAAGAGCGGCGCCGCCACGATAGACACGTTCGACGTGTCGGCTTTCAGCACGCAGTTCAGTTGCAGCGTGCGCGACTTCGATATTTCGCCATACCTCAGCGCCAAGGAAGTGCGCAAGCTCGATGTCTTCGTGCAGTACGGCATGGCAGCGGGTATCCAGGCCATGAATGACAGCGGTCTGGAAGTGACCGAAGAGAACGCGCCGCGTATCGGCGCATCCATCGGCTCCGGCATCGGCGGCATCGGCCAGATAGAGAAGAACGCGGAGATCATCCGCACGTCCGGGCCGCGCAAGATTTCTCCCTTCTTTGTGCCCGGCTCGATCATCAACATGATCGCCGGCAACCTGTCCGTGAAGTACAACCTGCAGGGGCCGAACCTGGCGATGGTAACCGCCTGTACCTCGGGCACCCACAACATCGGTCTGGGCGCCCGCCTCATCGCGCAGGGCGATTGCGACGCCATGCTGTGCGGGGGCGCGGAAATGGCGACGACACCGGTCGGGCTGGGCGGCTTCGCAGCGGCGCGCGCGCTGTCCACGCGCAACGATGATCCGCAGGGCGCGTCGCGTCCCTGGGACAAGGACCGCGACGGCTTCGTGCTCGGTGATGGTGCCGGCGTGGTGCTGCTGGAGGAATACGAGTCCGCCCGGGCGCGCGGTGCGAAGATCTACGCCGAACTGGCCGGCTTCGGCATGAGCGGCGACGCCTATCACATGACCTTGCCACCCGAAGACGGGCGCGGTGCGGCCGCCTCCATGCGCAATGCGATCGCCGACGCGGGTGCGGCGGCGGACAACATCAATTACATCAACGCCCACGGCACGTCCACCAATGCCGGCGACGTTGCGGAGAGCAGGGCAGTCGAGACGGTACTGGGCAGCGCCGCGGAACAGGTCGCTGTCAGTTCCACCAAGTCGATGACCGGCCACCTGCTCGGCGCGGCCGGGGCCGTCGAGGCGATCTTCTCCATCCTCGCGCTGCGCGACCAGGTGGCGCCGCCCACCATCAATCTCGACAACCTCGACGAGGGCTGCAACCTGAACTATGTCCCGCACCAGGCACAGGAGCGCGACATACACAGCGTGCTGTCCAATTCTTTCGGTTTCGGCGGCACCAACGGCTCCCTGCTGTTCACCAGACCCGACTGACCTGTCACCGTGGGCGGCGACACCGCGATCTGGGTAAACGGCACGCGCGAGTCTGCACTGGATCTTCCCGATCGCGGGCTCGACTACGGCGACGGTCTGTTCGAGACCCTGTTGCTGCGGCGCGGCAATCCCCTGTTTATCGATACCCACCTGCAGCGGCTGCAGCGCGGCCTCACGGCCCTGGGCTTCCCCGCGGTGCTCGAGCGCGCGCGGCAGGAATTGCAGCGGGCGGCGGCCGGGGCCGGTGATCACGAGTGGGCGGTGTTGCGCCTTACCGTGACGCGCGGCGCCGGCCCGCGCGGCTACGCCCCGCCCGAGCGGGCCGCTCCGAGGACCGTCGTGCGGCTCACGGCGCTCGAGTACGATGCGGGGCAGCAGGGTGAGGGAGTCCGCCTGGGGCTGGCGGATATTCGCTGCAGCGCACAGCCGGCGCTGGCGGGCATCAAGCACCTCAACCGCCTCGAGCAGGTCCTGGCGGCTGCGCAGGTCAGGGAGCAGGGCTGCGAGGAGGGCGTAATGCTCGACCCGTCCGGGACGGTCGTCTCGGCCGTGGCGGGCAACCTGTTCTACCTGCGCGACGGGGCGCTGCACACGCCGGCGCTGGGGCACTGTGGTGTCGCCGGTACCCGCAGGGCGCTGCTTGCGCAGCGGTGGGCGCCGTCTATCGGCCTGGCCGTGCACGAGGACAGCGTAGCGATCGAGGACCTGCTGGCGGCGGAGGAAGTGTTCTATACCAACGCGGTGCAGGGAATCCGGCCGGTCGCACACTTTGGGCGGGTGCACTGGTCTGCCCATCCGGTAGCGCAGCGGTTGTTCCGCTGCTACCTGGCGGATTGCGCATGATCCGCCGTGCGCTGGAGTTACTGTTGCTGCTGGTGGTGGTGGGTGTGTTCGCCGGCAGGGAAGTACTGCGGCTGTGGGAGACCCCGCTGAACATCAATGCACAGGGGTACCGGCTCACCGTCGCGCCGGGCGATACCCTGGCCGCCGTCTCCCGCCTGCTGCACGAGGACGGGGTGCTGGCGCACCCGCGCCTGCTGATGCTGTACGGCAGGTTCACGGGCCTGGACGCCAGCATCAAGCAGGGCGAGTACCTGCTGCCGCAGTTCTCCACCGCCGCCTCCGTGCTCGACCTGCTCCAGTCCGGTCGCGTCATCTTCTACCAGGTAACGCTGCCCGAGGGCATAACCCTGCGCCAGGCGCTGGAGATCCTGTGGCGCGAGCCCGGCCTGCAGCGGGAGCTATCGGGGCCTGACGCGCCGGCGCTCGCGCAGCTGGTGGCACCGCGCGAAATGACCGAGGGCCTGTTTTTCCCGGACAGTTACCAGTACACCAGGGGTGCGAGCGACCTGAGCATCCTGCGGCGCGCGCACCGCATGATGAGCGATGCGCTGGAGCAGGAGTGGCAGGGGCGCGCCGAGGGCCTGCCCTACGGTGACGCTTACGAGGCGCTCATAATGGCCTCTATCGTGGAGAAGGAGACCGGCCTGGCGCAGGAGCGGGGGGAAATTGCCGGGGTATTCGTGCGTCGCCTGCAGCGCGGCATGCGCTTGCAGACGGACCCCACTGTCATCTACGGCATCGGCCCGCTGTTCGATGGCAACCTGACCCGGCGCCACCTGGCGGACGAGTCCAATCCCTACAACACCTACCGGCACCGCGGGCTGCCGCCGTCGCCCATTGCCCTGCCGGGGCGCGCGGCGCTGCACGCGTCGCTGCACCCCGCGCCGGGCAGCACGCTCTACTTCGTCGCGCGCGGGGACGGTGGGCACGTGTTCAGCGAGACCCTTGCTGAGCACCAGAAGGCCGTGCGTAAATACCAGCTGCGCAGGCGCAAGGACTATCGCTCGTCACCGGCAGCCGGTGACCAATGACGGGGAGGCGATGACAGGGTGAGGGGCCGCTTCATCACGGTTGAGGGCACCGAGGGCGTCGGCAAGACGACCAATCTCGCGTTCATCGAGAACCACCTGCGAGAGCGCGGGCGGGACGTGGAGGTGACCCGCGAGCCGGGAGGCACGCGGCTGGGCGAGGAGCTGCGCGGCGTGTTGCTGGCGGTGCGCGACCAGCGCGTCGATGCCATCGCGGAACTGCTGATGATTTTCGCCGCGCGTGCACAGCACATACACGAGGTCATCGAACCCGCGCTCGCTGCCGGGCGCTGGGTACTATGCGATCGCTTCACCGACGCGACCTACGCCTACCAGGGCGGCGGACGCGGCGTGGACCGCGGCGTGATTTCAACCCTGGAAGAGCTGGTGCAGGGCACGCTGCGACCGGACCACACCGTACTGCTCGATGTGGATGTCACCACCGGTATGACGCGGGCGCGCGGGCGCGGCGAGCTGGATCGCATAGAACGCGAGACGCTGGACTTCTTCGAGCGCGTGCGCGCCGCCTACCTCGACCTGGCCAATTCACAGCCCGGCCGCTTTCACGTGGTGGACGCCGCGCAGCCACTCGCTGCGGTGCAGCTGGAACTTGGCCGGGCCTGTGCCGGCTGGCTGGCGGAGGGCGTGTGAGCGAAGACACCCTTGCCGCAGTCAGTGTGCCGCTGCCCTGGCACGCGCCGTCCTGGGAGTACCTCGCGCAGCAGATCGAGCGGGGCAAGTTGCCCCACGCATTGCTGCTGGCGGGCGCCCCGGGTACGGGTAAGGCGCGCTTCGCCATGGCGCTGGCGCGCCTGTTGCTGTGTGAAAAGCCGGAGGCCGGGACGAATTGCGGCCACTGCCACGCCTGCGAGCTGAGTGCCGCGGGCAACCACGGCGACCTGCGCTGGCTGCAGCCAGAGGACAACAGCCGGATCATCAAGGTGGACCAGGCGCGCGAGGCTATCGCCTTTTCCCAGGGCACGGCCGTGTTCGGTCGCTGCAAGGTGGTGGTGTTCACACCCGCCGACCGCATGAATCTCAACGCGTACAACGCGCTCCTGAAGTCGCTGGAAGAGCCCGCTGCGGACACCTACCTGGTACTGGCCTGTGACAGCCTGCACGGCGTACCGGCCACCATCCGCTCGCGCTGCCAGCTGCGTCGGCTGGAGACACCCGGGGTGCAGCAGAGTATCGACTGGCTGCAGGGAATCACCGGCGATGCGCAACTCAGCGAGCAATTGCTGGCGCTGGCCGACCAGCGGCCCCTGCTGGCCGGGGAGCTCTATCGCAGTGATACGGCACAGGAGTACGCGGCGCAGCGCGCCGCACTGTGCGCCCTGTTTACGGGGGAGGTGGATCCGGCCTCGATCTGGGACCACTTCGCAGAGCTGGAGGCCGATGCCTTCCTGGCGCTGGTCTGTACTGAATTGCGGCAGCAGCTGCGGCGCAGCGGCGTGGAGCAATTGCGCAGCGCGCCCGGCAGGGAGGCGTTCAACCTGCTCGACCGGGCAACCGAGCTGCAGCGCGCAGTCACCGCCGGCGCCAACCCGGGGCGCCAGCTGCTGACCGATTTATTCTTGTCAAAAAGTCACAGGGTGTTGGGACGCTAACGGCATGGTGATAACATG
>JAWVYG010000172.1:0-6105 GCA_033722815.1 Halioglobus sp. | reverse complement strand
GGGCTTTTTCGGCTTCCTGAAAAAGTACGGCGGTGAATTCGTCACCTACGACGACAACCCGATTACCCTCGAGGGAGACGCGCCGCGCTCCGGCCGCATGATCATCTTCAGGTTTCCCTCGGAAGATGCGGCGCAGCAGTGGTGGGCCGACGGCGAGTACCAGGCGCTCAGCGAACATCGACGTGCGGGCACGAAGCTCGAGTTCCTCACCATCGTACACGGCCTGCCGCCGCGCGACTGAGCGAGGCTCCTCGCCTGGCTAGATGTCGAGGCCGATCTTGGCCTCGGCGCCCGCCGTCTCCCTGACCATCCGCGGCAGCAGGTAACCCGGCATGCTTGCGCGCATGCTGCGGTACAGCGCCCTGGCTTCCTGCTCGGGCACCTCGAAGTGCGCTGCACCCTGTACGCGGTCCAGCAGGTGCAGGTAATAGGGGAGTACACCCGCTGACAGCAGGCTCTCGCTGAGCGCCACCTGTGCCTGCAACGTATCGTTGATGCCGGCGAGCAGCACGGCCTGGTTGAGCAGTTGCATGCCGGCCTCGCGCAGCGCGGCAACCGCGCGCGTGACGTCGGCGTCGATTTCCCTGGCGTGGTTGGCGTGAAGCACCATGACCGTGGTGAGGTCGGGTCGGGTGAGGGCGCCCGTCAGCGAGCGGGTGACGCGATCCGGCAGTACCACCGGCAGGCGGCTGTGAACGCGCAGCCGTCGCACGTGTTCGATGGCGGCGATCTCGTCGACCAGTTCGTGCAGTTGCCTGCTGCCTGCGACCAGCGGGTCGCCGCCGCTGAGGATGACTTCGCTGATGCTGCTGTCATCGCGCACGTGCGCCAGTGCTTCGCGCCAACCGGCGCGCCCCACCCGATTGTCGTGGTAGGGAAAATGCCGGCGGAAGCAGTAGCGGCAGTTGACGGCGCAGCTGCCGGTGACGATGAGCAGCGCCCTGCCGTGGTACTTGTGTACGACCCCCGGGCGGGGGTTGGCGGCGCCGGTCTCACCGACCGGGTCGCGATGGTAGCCGGGCGCCTGTTGCATCTCCCTGCGCTGCGGCAACACTTGCAGCAACAGCGGATCCTCGGGGTCGCCGCGGCGCATGCGCCGGATAAACGCGGCGGGCACCCGCAGAGCAAACGCCTCCTGTGCCGCCGCGGATACGTCTACCGACCCGGGCGCCAGGTCCAGCGCCGCGAGCAGCTCTGCGACGCTGATCTGCGCATCGCGCAGCTGCGTGCGCCAGTCCGCGCCGAGCTGTTGCATGGGGATCTGCGAGTTCATCGTGTGTCGTAGCCCGGGGGCGTCGTATCGGTCCGTTATCAGCACAGGCCCATAGTAGCAGCGAAGTGGCCGCCGGTGTGGCCAACCTGGCGCCAGGCACCGGGCGTGCGCCGGCTGCCGATGCCCGGTCGCGCTTGAACCGCTTTCGATTGTGCTGCGATACTGCGTCGGGGCTGACGGTCCCCGGGTAGCCCGCGGGGTACCGGGGTAGAGCCGAAACTGGAGTCCACGCAGTAATGTTCCCGGAGTATCGACGTGTCCGCTGAAGAAAACCTGTGCAGCCTGCGCTGGAACGCAGAGCGTGCAGTTGTCGAGGTGATCGACCAGACCCTGCTGCCGCATGCCCTGCAGTGGACGGCATTGGATTCGCTGTCGGCGTTCTGCCATGCCATCAGCGCGATGCAGGTGCGCGGCGCGCCACTGATCGGTATCACGGCCGCATTCGGACTGGCCTGTTCTGTCCGTGAGAATCCCGGCGACGACGCGATTGCGGCCGCCGCTGCGGCGCTGCTGGCGACACGGCCCACGGCGATCAACCTGCAGTGGGCCCTGCAGCAGCTGCGCGACGCACTGGCCGGCCTGCCCGAGGCGCAGCGCGCGGGTGCCGCGCTGCAGCGGGCGCAGCAGCTGCGTGAACTGGACATCGCCAGCTGCGAGCGCATCGGCACCCACGGCTACGAGCTGTTGTGCGATTTGCCGCGCGGCGATTGCCTGCACGTCATGACGCACTGCAATGCCGGCTGGCTGGCGACTATCCAGTGGGGTACCGCGCTGGCGCCGGTGTACAAGGCTCATGCCGCCGGTTTGCCCGTGCACGTTTGGGTGTCGGAGACCCGTCCGCGCAACCAGGGCGCGAGCCTGACCGCGTGGGAGCTGCAGCGCGCCGGCGTGCCCTGTACGGTCGTCGCCGACAACAGCTGCGGTCAGCTGATGCGCGACGGCCGGGTCGATGCCGTACTGGTGGGCAGCGACCGGACCGCGGCCAACGGCGATGTCTGCAACAAGGTGGGCACCTACCTCAAGGCGCTCGCCGCACAGGCAACCGGCGTGCCGTTTTACGTCGCACTGCCTGCCTCCACCATCGACTGGAGCTGCGCGCGCGGCGAGGATATCCCGATTGAGGAGCGCGATGCCGCTGAAGTACTGACGATTACCGGCCGCGACGTGGAGGGCGCGAGTCGCGAGGTCCTTCTGACGCCCGCGGCGGTGGCCGCTCACAACCCGGCGTTCGACGTCACCCCCGCAGCGCTTGTCAGTGCGCTGGTGACCGATTTCGGCCCCTGTGCTGCAACGCGCGACGCGCTGGCGCAACTGCGGCGCCGCGTGGAGGGCGCCGACTAGATCTGTTCGTCGAGCCCGACATGGTCTATGCGCGGGTATTCGCGCCACTGGAAGGTCTGCCGGTGATCGCAGATCAGGCAGCGGTGCTCGATATCCCCGCTCTTCGGGTCCATCTCGCCGCACCGGGACATCATGCCCTGGCCGCACGCATCGCAGACGTAGTTGACTTCAACCGGGCGCACTTCGCGTTTGATTTCTGGCATGTCTGCCTCCTGGCGTGGGTTGTCGGGTGGATGACGGTTCAGGCGATGGCGACGTACTGCAGCTCTGATCCCGCCGCGGCCGGTTCCAGGCTGCCGCGCAGCCAGCTGCCGCCGTCCGCCACCTGCAGGATTTCACCGACGCCGCCCGGGTTGTGAAAATCGAATCGGCGCTCGATGCCGTCGCTCCAGGTCCCACCGGGAAGCTCCATCGCGGCCAGGGCAGCGTAGGCGGCCCGGGCGTCGTAATCGAACGTCGCGCTGAAGTGGCTTTCCTTGCCGTAGCGGGGGCTGAGCGCTCGGTCCAGCTGCAGTATGCGCAGGGCCTGCTGCGCATCGGCGCCATGGGTGTCGTGGTGGCGCTGCAGCACCCCGGCTATGGTGGCGTAGAGCAGGTCCGGTCGCGCCAGCGCGGCCAGGTATACCGAGTCGCGCCCCTCGTACACCGCCATGCGGTCGCGGATGTCCAGGCCCTCGAATGCGCCTTCGAATCTCGTTAGCAGCTCGCGCAGTATCTCCCGGAACAGTGGTGACACCGGCACCGCCCCGGACAGCGCCAGCAGGCGGGTGGTCAGCGGCATGATATGCCCGTGCACCAGCAGGATGTGTGCGGAGATGAGAAAGTAGCCCTCCTCACCCTCGTCGCGGCTGAAGCTGTGGCTTCCCACCACGTATTCGCCCTTGGCCTTGCCGTAACCGGCAATGGGTATCGCGTTGATGCGGTACTCGTCGCGGCGCTCGTAGAACTCGGTGCCCGGCAGCAGCGTGTAGCCGAAAATATTGATGTTGGGGAAGGAGGCGAGCAGCTCATCGAGATTGCTCTCGAACTGTGCCAGCGTGTCCCCCGGCAGTCCCCAGATCAGTTCGGCGGCGATGGGCACGCCCTTCTCGGACATGGACTTCGCAATCGGCTTGTACTCGTTGGAGCTCATGTTTTGCCGGTTGCTCAGGCGCAGTGCCTCGGGCGTGAGGGTCTGCAGCGCCAGCTGGTAGTGCGGCAGCAACTGGTGCTGGTGCAGCAGCAGGGCGATCTCCTGTACGCGGCGGCTGTGTTTCTTGGACCACGAGGTGGCGAAGGAGACCGGCAGGCCGGTGCGCTCCTTCAGTCCCACCAGCATGCGCGCCTTGGCCAGGTCTGTCTTCAGCGCCCCGAAGTTGGAGTCCGCCAGCCAGATGTCCTTGATACCCGCGGCGACGATCTTTTCCCAGTCCTGCTCGATGCGCTGCAGTGACCACTCGTACATCTTGCTGCCGATGGCGCCTGTGCCCCATTCGCAGAACGCGCACTTGAACGGACAACCGCGGCTGGTTTCAAAAGCGATGGATTCGTAGCGCGGCCTGCCGTGGGCGTCGGTCAGTGTCAGCACGTCAAGCGGGGATGGGAAACGATCCAGCTCCGTGCAGCGGGCGCGCGGCTGCGTCTTCACCAGCTCGCCGTCGTCGAGGTAGGCAAGGCCGTCTATCGCCGCCCAGTCACCGCGCCCGTCTGCGTCCAGGAACTGCTGGAAGGTGACTTCCGCCTCGCCCAGGAAGATGACATCGATGGGATCGACGCCCAGGTAGTCCTCGGCCTGCTGCACGTGCGGGCCACCGGCCACGATCAGCAACTGCGGGCACAGGACCTTGAGTTCGCCGGCCACCGCGAGGAATTCCGCCGCGTTCCAGGTATAGAAACTGAAGCCGACGACAGGTAACTTGCCCGCGTCCAGTGCGCGCCTTGCCCGCGGCAGTTCGCTCTCGCGCCAGCTTGCGAGCCAGTCTTCGATTTCCTCCCCCTGCTGGAAGTGCACCAGTTCGACGGCGGTGTCCGTCGCGCTGGTGCCGTAGCGCCGGAAGTAGGAATACAGCGCGGCCGTTGTCGTGGGCGGGGCGTTGAAGGCCTCCGAGTCCATGCTCAACAACCAGACGGGTCTGCGCACCTTGTGGCTCCACTGCGATTGAAAGGTTGCAATGTAGCGAATTGCAGGCTGTTTTCACAGACCTTGGATGGGGGCGTCTATCAGGGGCGTGTAAAGCTCAGGTGCACGGCTCGAAAGAGCAGTGCAGGGCGGACCCGGGCGACCGGCTAGAAGTCGTCCAGTTCCAGGTCGTAATCGCCGAGCTCGTCGCGCAGGCGTTTTTCTTCCAGTCGCTGCTCCGCCAGCCGGCGCTTCTGCACCAGGCGCTGTTTCTCGGTGGAAACAGGTTCCAGTTCCTGCAGCAGCTCTTCAGAAAGATCACCGAAAGACGGTTCGAACAGATCTTCGAGGGGCTCGTTTGTTTGTGATTCCTGGTTGCGTTCACCCATAAATCACCTCCCGATGACTTAAGTCGGATCACCCGGGCTCTTTTCGTAGGCCCTTCGTGGGGAGTTAAGCAAAAAACTTTGGGGTGAACAATAAAAACGTTATGTCAGTTTTACGCAATAAGTTTGCGCAATATGAACGGCGGCCCGGGGCCTTGTCGTCGCAATCCCTGCGCGTCTTCTACTTCCGTGTAGGCCCCGGCTGGCCGGGGTTCAAAGCCTGCGCGGGCCGCCCTACAGTGAAAAGCAAGGATGGTGCCAACTCACCAAAGCCTGCATTAACGGGGGCTGGCCGCCTGTTTCGGGTGCGCCCGGCGTGTCCAACCGTGTCCGTACGGCCACAGGACACGGTTGGACAGCGTCCGCTTGCGCATGCTGTAGGCAGTGGTTAGAGTGGCGCCTCCCAGCAACTGGCCCGGTGCCCGCCTATGACGCTTCTGCACACCCCCCTCGATGCCCTGCACCGCGAGCTGGGTGCGCGCATGGTGCCGTTTGCCGGTTACGACATGCCGGTGCAGTACAGCCAGGGTATCCTGCACGAGCACCTGCACACCCGCCAGGCCGCCGGGCTGTTTGACGTATCGCACATGGGGCAGGTGCTGGTCGAGGGTCCCGGTGTCGCTGCGCTGCTGGAGTCGCTGGTGCCTGCGGACCTGGAAGGCCTGCAGGAGAACCACTCCACCTATACCCTGCTGACCAACGACAGCGGCGGTGTCCGCGACGATCTCATCGTGACGCGCCAGCCCGGTGAGCGTTTCTTCCTGGTGGTCAATGCGGCATGCAAGGGCGATGACATCGAGCACATCCGCAGTCACCTCGATGGGCAGACCCTGACGGTGTTGTCGGACCAGGCACTGCTGGCACTGCAGGGGCCCGGCGCGCGCGGCGTGATGCAGAAACTGTGCCCGGAGGCGGCGCAGCTGTCATTCATGCAGGGCCGCGAGGCGTCGCTGCACGGTGCACAGGCCTATATCACCTGCTCGGGTTACACCGGCGAGGACGGTTTC
>JAWVYG010000171.1:0-6107 GCA_033722815.1 Halioglobus sp. | reverse complement strand
CTCGCCGAGCCCGCCTCTGAACTGGGGCTGGAGATCAGCAGCGCGATGGGTATCACGCGTGACACGGGCGCCGGCATCTTCGACAACGCTGCGCTGCGCGACGCCGCCTTCTCCGACGAGGTGCTGGGCGCTCGACACAACAGCGAGGTGATAGAACTCGCCGGTGAAACATTCGTGACGCTGCGGGTGAAGGCTCACCATGAGCCCAGCGTGCGCCCGCTGGAAGAGGTCCGTGCGGACATTGTCGCGGCGATTACCGACGAGGCGGCACGTGCCGCGGTGGCGCGCGAGGCGCGGGACATCATCGCCCTGATGGAGTCCGGCAACGCGATCGACGATATCGCCAGCGACCGTGGCTACGAGTGGCAGGTGGAACTGGGGGCGTCTCGACAGGCGTTTGCCGTGTCGGCGCCCGTGCTGCAGCGCGTCTTCGAGTTGGCTCCGCCCACCGCGGGCCCGGTGAGCGACTATATCCTCACCGAGGACGGCAACGCGGTTGTTGTCCAGCTGATCCAGGTGACCCCGGGCAAGTACGACGCCATGCCCGGGCCGGAGCAGCAACAGCTGCAGCGACAGGTGTTGGGTGAAGTGGGGGGGCTGGTTGATTCCGAGTTCCAGCAGAGCCTGCAGCGCGACGCCGACATCGTCGTAATGTGAATCCAGACCCGAGGTTTGTATGGCAACACAGATCCTGACACTGAACCAGATCTCCCTGAAGGGGCTGGAGCGACTGCCGCGCGATCACTACGAGATCGCCAGTGAATTCTCGCACCCCGAGGCGATACTGCTGCGCAGCCATAAGCTGTCCATGGACGAGATTCCCGACAGCGTACTGGCCATCGCACGTGCCGGCGCGGGGGTGAACAACATCCCGGTAGAGGCCTGCACGGCGCGCGGGATTCCCGTGTTCAATACGCCGGGCGCCAACGCCAACGCGGTGAAGGAGCTGGTCGCGACAGGGCTGCTGCTCGGGTCGCGCGGCGTCGTCGACGGTATCAACTACGTGCATACCCTGGGTGACATTGTGGACGAGGTGGAGCTGAACAAGACGCTCGAGGCGAACAAGAAGCAGTTCAAGGGCAGCGAGCTGATCGGCAAGACCCTCGGCGTGGTCGGCCTGGGCGCCATAGGCTCCCTGGTGGCGGAAATGGCCCTGACCCTGGGCATGGAAGTCGTGGGTTACGATCCGGCGCTGTCGGTAGAGGCCGCCTGGCGGCTTTCGAGCCAGGTGCGCAAGGCCGACACACTGTCCGCGCTGTTCGCCCGCTGCGACTACATCTCCCTGCACCTGCCGGTACTGGATTCCACACGCGGGCTGATCAACAGTGAACTGTTCGGCGCCATGCGCCCGGGCACTTGCGTGCTGAACTTTGCCCGGCAGGAGATCATCGACAATGCGGCCCTGCTCGAGGCTCTCGACGGCGACCTGCTGCGCCTGTACATCGCCGATTTCCCGTCACCGGAACTGATCGGCAGGGACGACGTCATCCTGATGCCGCATATCGGTGCCAGCACCGAGGAGGCGGAGGATAACTGCGCCATCATGGCCGCGGACCAGCTGCGCGACTTTCTCGAGAACGGCAATATTCGCAACTCCGTGAACTTCCCACCGCTGCAGCTCGAACGTGTCAGCGGCTGTCGCCTGTCGGTGACCAACAAGAACGTGCCCAAGATCCTCGGCAACGTGCTGTCGATCCTCGCCGATGCCAACATCAACGTCATCGACATGCTCAACAAAAGCCGCGACGAGGTGGCCTACAACCTGATCGATATCGGCGCGGGCGCCAGCCCCGAGATCCTGGAGCAGATGCGCGGCGTGGACGGCGTCATCAATGTGCGCCTGATCGGGGATTGCGCCTGAATTCCACTGTCCCTGTGAGCCCTCCCTGGGCTGGGCTGAGGTGTCGCGAGCGGTCCAGGTAGCTGCGCAAGTCGTATAAAGCGTATGGCCGATAACGAACTGGACAGACTGGCGGAGCAGGTTGCGCCGAAGCGCGATTTCGACCCACCGCCACTACACCTCTGGGACCCGCCGCTGTCGGGCGACATCCCCATCCGTATCGAGCCTGATGGCAGCTGGTACCACGACGGCGGGCTGATCAAGCGCGACTCGCTGGTGCGCTTGTTCGCCAGCATCCTGCGACGTGAACAGGACGGCGAATACTACCTCGTCAGCCCGGTCGAGAAGTGGCGCATCGAGGTGGCGCTGCACCCGCTGCTGGTCGTCGACGTCGACCGGGTCGGTGAAGGCGATGACACGGTGCTGCTGGCCACCCTCAACACCGGCAGCCGCGTCGCAATCGGAGAGCACAACAGGCTGTTTCTGGAGACCGCGCTGGACTCCGTTGCGGCCCTGACGCTGCCGCACGGGCTTTCCGCGCTGTTCACGCGGGCGGCGTGGTACCGCCTGGTCGACATGGCCGAGGGGGAAGGGGGCGAATGTACGGTCAGCTCCGGGGGTGTCTCCTTCGACCTGGGCGCGGCGCAGTAACCAGCGACAACCCGATACCACCCGACACAACCGGACTCAACTACATGTTGGGGTAGTTGGGCCCGCCGAAGCCCTCGGGCGTCACCCACACGATGTTCTGCGAGGGATCCTTGATGTCGCAGGTCTTGCAGTGCACGCAGTTCTGGCCGTTGATCTGGAAGTTCTTGCTGCCACTCTCGTCCTCGACCACCTCGTAGACACCCGCCGGGCAGTAGCGCTGGGCCGGCTCGTCGTACAGCGGGTAGTTCTTCTCCATCGGCACCTTGTCATCGAGCAGCGTCAGGTGACAGGGTTGGTCCTCCTCGTGGTTGGTGTTCGACAGGAACACCGAGGACAGGCGATCGAAGCTGATGCTGTTGTCGGGCTTCGGATAGTCGATCTGCTTGGACTCGGCAGCGGGCTTCAGCGTCGCGTGGTCGGGCACACGGTCGTTGAGAGTGAAAGGCAGCTTGCCGCGGAATAGGGTCTGGTCGATCCATACCATCGCCGAGCCGATCAGGAAACCGAACTTGTGCATGAAGCCGGAGAAGTTGCGCGTGGTGTAGAGCTCGTCGTGCAGCCAGGAGGACTCGACTTTCTGCGCGTAGGACTCGAGATCGGCGGGAGCCGCATCGCCGCCGGCGAGGGCCTCGGCAACACTCTCCGCAGCGAGCATGCCACTCTTCATGGCGGTATGGTTGCCCTTGATCTTCACCGAGTTCAGCGTTCCGGCGTCACAGCCGATCAGCAGGCCGCCGGGGAAGTGCATCCTGGGCAGCGAATTGTAGCCGCCCTTGGCGATAGCCCTGGCGCCGTAGCTGATGCGCGTCGCACCTTCGAGGTAGCGGCTTACCGTGGGGTGGTGCTTCCAGCGCTGGAACTCCTCGTAGGGGCTCAGGTGCGGGTTGCTGTAGTTGAGGTCGGTGATCAGGCCCAGGTACACCTGGTTGTTTTCGGCGTGGTACAGGAAGCCGCCGCCGCTGGCCCCGTTCTCGCTCAGCGGCCAGCCCAGGCCGTGCTCAACCAGGCCCTCGTCGTGCTTGTCCGGGGAAATTTCCCAGATTTCCTTGATGCCGATGCCGTAGTGCTGCGGGTCCTTGCCCTCATCGAGGCCGAACTGCCTGATCAGTTGCTTGCCCAGGTGGCCGCGACAGCCCTCGGCAAACAGGGTGTACTTCGCGTGCAGCTCCATGCCGGGCATATAGCTGTCTTTTTGTTCGCCGCTGGCGCTGATACCCATGTCGCCGGTCGCAACCCCCTTCACTCGGCCGTCCTCGTGGTACAGCACCTCGGCGGCGGCGAAGCCCGGGTAGATCTCAACGCCCAGCCCCTCGGCCTGTTCGCCCAGCCAGCGGCAGACGTTGCCCATGGACACGATGTAGTTGCCCTCGTTGTGGGTGGGCTTCGGAATGAAGAAATTGGGCAGCGTGATGGAGCCTGAGGCGCTGGTGTAGAAGTAGAACTTGTCGCCCTTCACCGCCGTATTCAGCGGCGCACCGCGCTCTTTCCAGTCCGGGAACAGCTCGTCCAGGGCATGCGGTTCCAGTACCGCGCCGGAGAGCGTATGGGCGCCGACCTCGGAGCCTTTTTCAACGAGACAGACCGTGATTTCCTGCTCCTTTTCCTGGGCAATCTGCATGATGCGGCAGGCAGCGGATAGCCCGGCGGGACCGCCACCGACGATCACGACATCGTATTCCATTGCTTCACGTTCCACGGCTCTGTCCTCTTGCTGAAGGTTGCGGGGAGGGGTGCCTGACCCCGGGTCTGGCGGCGCATAAGTATATAATTTCTAAAGAATAAAAACTATTGATCTCGAGCATGCTCACGTTGTCCGGTGGGTGTCCATTACGGCCAATATTTGTGGAACGCCGTGCTATTGACCCGGAAGGGGATTGTGGGCAAGATACCCCGCCAGATTCAAACGGGTGCAGCACGAACGCCGCTGCGGCCGCCTAAACCCACCTGTAAATTGTATGGAGAATCCATGAAGGTTCTTGTAGCCGTTAAGCGCGTGGTTGACTATAACGTCAAGGTTCGCGCCAAAGCAGATGGCAGCGACGTCGACCTGAACAACGTCAAGATGGCCATAAACCCCTTCTGCGAGATCGCCGTGGAAGAGGCGGTACGCCTCAAGGAAGCGGGCACAGCCACCGAAGTTATCGCGGTATCTGTCGGCGACAAGAGCTGCCAGGAGCAGATTCGCACCGCGCTGGCGCTGGGCGCGGATCGCGGTATCCAGGTAGAAACCGAGGGCAATGTCGAGCCATTGGTCGTGGCCAAGCTCCTCAAGGGCGTCGTCGACAAGGAAGAGCCGCAGCTGGTTATCCTGGGCAAGCAGTCCATCGACGGCGACAACAACCAGACCGGCCAGATGCTCGCGGCACTGGGGAACATGGGGCAGGGTACGTTCGCCTCGGAAGTGGCCGTGGACGGTGACAAGGTCAACGTCACGCGCGAGATCGACGGCGGCCTGCCGACCGTAGCCCTCAGCCTCCCGGCGGTAGTGACCACTGACCTGCGCCTGAACGAGCCGCGCTATGCCTCGCTGCCCAACATCATGAAAGCGAAGAAGAAGCCTCTCGATGTGTACACCCCCGACGACCTGGGCGTGGCGGTGACCTCCCACCTGACGCAGTTGAAGGTCGAGCCGCCGGCTGAGCGCCAGGCGGGGATCAAGGTCGAGGACGTCGACCAGCTGGTAGACAAACTGAAGAACGAGGCGAAGGTAATAGCATGAGCACACTGGTAATCGCAGAACACGACAACGCAAGCCTCAAGGGCGCGACGCTCAACGCCGTTGCCGCCGCACAGGCGCTCGGCGCCGATATCGATATCCTGGTTGCCGGTGCCGGCTGTGGCGCCGCCGCCGAGGCCGCCGCCGCTGTTCCGGGTGTGGGCAAGGTATTGGTTGCCGACAATGCGGCCTACGAGCACCAGCTGGCCGAAAACGTCAGCGCGCTGGTCGCCGAGGTGGGCGTGGCCTACGACAATATCGTCGCGCCTGCGACCGCCAGCTGCAAGAACGTCATGCCGCGCGTCGCGGCGCTGCTGGATGTCGCGCAGATCTCCGACATCACGGCGGTGGAATCGGCCGATACCTTCCAGCGTCCCATCTATGCCGGCAACGTCATCGCGACCGTGCAGAGCTCAGACGCCAAGAAGGTCATCACCGTGCGCACCACGGCCTTCGACGCGGTTGCCGCAGAGGGCGGCAGCGCGTCCGTCGAGAGTGTCGACGCCGTGCACGATGCCGGCGTTTCATCCTTCGTCGGTGAAGAGGTCGCGGTGTCCGATCGACCCGAGCTGACCTCTGCCGACGTGGTCATTTCCGGCGGTCGCGGCATGCAGAACGGCGAGAACTTCAAGCTGCTCGAGGGCATTGCCGACAAGCTGGGCGCTGCCATTGGCGCCTCGCGCGCGGCGGTCGACGCCGGTTTCGTGCCCAACGACATGCAGGTCGGACAGACCGGCAAGATCGTGGCGCCCGACCTGTACATCGCCGTCGGCATATCCGGTGCGATCCAGCACCTGGCAGGTATGAAGGACTCGAAAGTCATCGTGGCCATCAACAAGGACGAAGACGCGCCTATCTTCCAGGTGGCGGACTACGGCCTGGTTGCTGACCTGTTCGATG
>JAWVYG010000170.1:0-6130 GCA_033722815.1 Halioglobus sp. | reverse complement strand
TAGACGGCAATGGGCGAAGGCCGGTGGCGATTCACAAGCCTGGATCTACACCTTGATCCTAGTCGGGGCCTTGCTCATCATCGGCCCTGAGTTCCTCTACCTCCGTGATCAATTCGGGCTGCGGATGAACACAATTTTCAAGTTCTACTACGCCGCCTGGATGCTCTGGAGCTTCGCAGCGGCCGCTCTGCTCTTCAAAGTCTGGAGAAAAGCGGAATTGGAAAATTCCGCTTTTTTTTTGCCTGCGCTAAGATAATTTTCCGTTCGTTGGTCCATTCCCCCCTGGAGGGTTCTTGTTAACGAAATTGTCCTGCCTGCTCGGGCTGTCTCTTGTGCTGATCCTCGCATCTCCGGCGATGGCCCAGACCCAGAGTGAGCACTACGAGAGAGGTGTGCAGGCCTATGCCACAGGCGAGTACACCGAGGCGTTCATACACCTGAAGAATGCGCTGCAGGTAGATTCGCGTTTCCTGCCCGCGCGCCTGTTGCTGGCCAAGGTGCACTTCAACGTCGGGGACATTCCCGGCTCGATCAAGGAGGCCGAGGAGGCGCTGGACCTCGGGGCGGACCTCAACCTGATTCTCCCCGTCTACGGTATGGCCCTGATCCTGCAGCGGCGCATAAGCGACCTCTTTGAGCTGGAAAAACAATATGACAGCCTCACTGAGGACAACAAGTTTGAGTGGGCGCTCCTGAAAGGCCAGGGGCTGCTGATACGCGGCGAACAGGACGCCGCGCGCAGGGAATTCGAGGCCGCCGCGGCTATGTTCCCGTCCGACGTCCGTTCGGCCAACACGCTTGCCTCTGTCTACCTGCGCAGCGGCCTGCGCGAGGAGGCGGCGCAACTGATCGAGAAGTCCCTGCTGCTGGACCCGGACAATGTCAAAACCCTCGAGCTGGAGGCGGATCTTGCGCTGTTGGAGGGGCGCAAGGAAAAGGCCCTGGTGAACCTGGAGCGGGCCCACGAGCTGGATAGCACGGACCTGCGGGTGCTGCGCGGACTGGCGCGGGCGCATATGCTCATGGGCAACCAGCTGGAGGTGGAGCGCTACCTTGAGCTGATTCTCGAACAGTCGCCGGAAGATCCCGCCGCAACCCTGCTCAGCGCCATCATCGAGATCGAACGTGGCGAGACCGAGCTTGGCGACGCAATGCTGTCGGACCTCAGTCTCAAGTTGTCCGAGCTGGGCAGTATCCTGCCCCAGTCCAGCGACAAGATGCTCTTTATCCAGGCGGCCGCCGATTACGCCCGGGGCAGCGACCGCAGTTCCATCGCCCTGTTCAACAAGTACCTGCCTCGCTACCCCAGGGATCTCGCGGCGATACGCATGCTGTCAGACCTGTATGTGCGCAACGGCGAGAGCGCCCGGGCGCGCGAATTGCTGAGCAGTAAACGCGAGGTCATCGTCGATGACCTCGGTCTCATGATCCAGTTGCTCAGGCTTTACATCAAGGCTGGCGCGGAGCTGAGTGCTCGCGAAACCCTGGACGAATTGCGGCTGCAGATCGACGACCAGGTGCTGGTGGCGGTGCTCGAGGGTGAGCTGAATCGCTCCGTGGGCAAACCCGCCGCAGCGCTGGCGTTGCTGGAGGATCGCGACTATGGCGCCGTGCCGATGTCCTATGGGCTGCTGCGCGGAGCGCTGTTGCTGGACCTGAACCAGCTGGATGAGGCCCTGCGGGTAGCGCGCGAGCTGCAGAATGCCTACCCGCAGGCGGTGCGGGTGCACAATTTCGCCGGTATAGCGCACCTGCGCAGCGGTCAGCTGGATGACGCCGAAGCGGCCATTGAATCCGCGCTGCGCCTGTCGGAAACGGATGTACAGGCGCGATTCAACAAAGCGATGTTGCTGAAAATGCGCGGTGAGCTCGAAACGGCAGCGGTGCTGCTCAACGAGATCCTGGCTGAGACTCCCGGCCATGTGAGATCCATTATGCTGATGGCGGACATACTGCAGCTGCAGGGTAAGCGGGACGATGCGATTGAGTGGAGCCGCAAGGTCTATGCCTACGACAAAACCTCGGTGCTGCCGGAGAAGTTCCAGCTCGATCTTTACATCGCCAGCGAGAACTGGCCCGAGGCGCTGAAGACCGTCGTGCAATTGATCAAGCTGGACCCCATCGAAGACAGCTACCAGGTCAAGCAGGCCGAAATCTACATGGTGATGCGGGACTTCGAGCTGGCCCAGCGTCCTTTGCGCAGCCTGTTCGCGTTGTGGGAAAAGGAGCCGGAGAAGCTGCGCGTCCTGGCCGCCATGCAGATACGCTCGCGCAACCTGGCGGAGGCGCGGCTCAGTCTGGAGACAGCCTTGAAACAGAGGCCGGATTCGATGCCGGTGATGCTGGACCTGGCACGGCTGGATGTGCTGCAGCAGGACTATGACGGCGCCGAGGGCAAGCTCAGCGTGCTGCAGGACAGGTTTGGCCAGAACTCGGAAATCCTGACCATCCAGGCCAACATCGCGCTGTCCCGCGGTAGCCTGGAGCGGGCCCAGGAGTTGTTCATGCAGGCGCTGCAGCTGGACAACCAGAATGTCACCGCAATTGGCAGCCTGTACGAACTTGCCCTGCAGGGGGTCGGTGGTCCCGAATTCATCCGCTTCATGGAGGGACGGCTGCGGACAGAGTCCCTGCCTCCCTGGGCGGTGCGGATGCTGGCCGATACGCATGTCACGCATGGCAGTGTGCAGAGCGCTACCAGGCTCTATGAGATCCTGTTGGAGCACCCGCAGTTTATCGGCGACGCGGGCGTACTGAACAACCTCGCCAACCTGTACGCCCGGAACGACCTGGAAAAGGCCCGGGAAACGGCCTTGAGGGCGATGCAGGCGGAAGAGGAAAACAGCGCTGCGGTGCTCGATACGCTCG
The DNA here is from genome assembly GCA_033722815.1 of Halioglobus sp. Classification (GTDB taxonomy): domain Bacteria; phylum Pseudomonadota; class Gammaproteobacteria; order Pseudomonadales; family Halieaceae; genus Marimicrobium. The sequence continues at coordinate 3,262 of JAWVYG010000170.1, read as the reverse complement.
GCTGGATCCTGACGCGCCAGTCGCAGTACGAGGAGGCGCTGCCCTACCTGCGCCGCGCTTACGCGATCAATTCCCGGGACCCGGAAATTCGCTACCACACGGCCGAGGCCCTGGTGGGGCTTGGGAGGAACGCGGAGGCGAAGCAGGAACTGGAAGCGGCGCTGCGCGAGAAGGGCGATTTCGTCGGTCGCGAAGACGCGGAAAAGCTACTGGCGTCGCTGGAGAGCGAGGCGGCAGCGCCCTAGCTGCAGTCCCGCTCAGGGCATGGACTGCGCCTGTACCTGCACAATGCGCAGCAGGTCACCGATGGTATAGCTGACATCCGCTACGTGCAGGGAGCGGCCGCCGAGCACGGCCTGCACGACCTCGGGGGAAATGGTCAGCAGCTGCTCCACGCGCTCGTCCCCCGGCACCGTGTCGATCCCGAGGTAACCGTCGGATTCGCAGGCGGCGCTGTGCAGTTCGGGGAAGCCGAACCACTGCGTTTCCACACCCTGCGGTACCGGCACGCCGAGATTGTCCTGCCAGATGGTGTTGGCCAGCACGCCCGGATTGCCGCCGAGCAGCGTCGGGTTGACGCAGGGCAGCGGCTCGCCGGGCGGGGTGCGGTTGTCGGCGTCGCCGGCGAAGATGCTGTCGTAGGCAATGATGCAGCCGGTATCGGTGGCGTGGGTGCACAGCGGGATGTTGTCGAAGGTACCCCCGGCAATTTCACCCTCGGGTACGCGCAGTGCGCCCACCGGCCCAATGATAAGCGCGGAAACCAGGCGCTCGCGCAGCCCGGGATCGTTCTCGAAGCGGCGCGCCAGCAGCTCCAGTAACATGTGTGAGCCCTGGGAGTGCCCGTACAGCACGAAGGGGCGGTCGCCACTCAGGCGCAGGTACTCCGAGAACGCGGCGTCCACGTCGGCGAACGCGCGCTGGAAGTAGGGCGTGCTGCGGTAACCTCCCTCGACGCTGTAAGAGCCTATGGTCATCTGGCGATAACGCGGCGCGTAGAGATTGCACAGCCCGTTAAAACGCGCCGCCTGGTTGTACAGGGGCCTGAAGACCAGCGATACATCGGTCAGGTCCTCGGTGTTGCCCGGCTCGTCGCGCAGGTCCACGGTGGGATAGACGTAGAAACAGTCGAATCCCGGATCCTGCGCGATCTCGTGCGCAAGAAACGCCTGGCTGGTTGGGGAGAGCACGTCGGTGAGATCCTGGTCGAGCTGCGCGCAGTAATCGACCTCCGCGCCCGGTTTGCACATCCACATACTGTCCAGGACATAGGGGCTTGCGTCGATGCCGCCGTCGGTGCAGGCGCTGAGCAGCCAGCCGGCCGCTAGCAGTGTCAGCATGCGGGTTATCATTGTTATTCCTCGTTGTAGCGCCAGCCGTCGCCGGCGACGTCGATAAAGATCGGGTTGGCGAAGGCGAAGGGCCGGAATCCCGGCAATAGCTGCGCGTAGATCGGCGAGGCCTCACCCAGCGCCTCGACGAAGACGAAGCTGTCGCGTTGTACGTCGATGTCCGTCTCAACTATAGCACCACCGCGCAGGGGCAGCTGCCGCCACAACTCGCCGTTGAGCCAGATGCGGACTTCCTCAACGTCGACCCAGGGAGCACTCTGCACCGCCACCGACAGCACGCCCGCCGCGCCTGTGACGGTAGCGCCGGGGCCGGCGCCGTCCAGGTCCACCCGCAGGATCGGGCCGGTGCTGCCGTACACCCTGCCGTCGAGCAACGACCGGGTAATGGCCTCCGTGGTGACGCGGCCCGGGTTGTCGTCTTCGACAGCGACATAGGAACGGGGGTAGGCCACGAGCTGGCTGCTGACATGGGAGTCGCTGTTGGCGGTAGCGACCTTGTATATGCCCTGTTGCAGCAGTGCGAACCAGTCCTCCCTGACCTTCTCGTAGACGTCCATGGATTCGCCGTTCAGCAACTCGATGGCGTCGAAGTCGATATCGCGGCGCGTCGAATCTGGCAGCGGCTCAACGAGGGAGCGGTTGTGGCCCTTGTCCAGCGGCAGCGCGGCGTCGAAGGCGTTGCCCTGGGAGAGATGGTTGAAAAACGTGATGTCGTCGTCGAATGCGGCGGTGCGCGGATGGTTGAGCTGGAAAACGCTGGCGGGAAAGCGCGTCTTGTAGCCGTCGATCACCTGCCCCAGCCGCCTGCCCTCGAAGGGCAGGGTGCCGCCCATGAACGCATCGGCCGCCACGGTAATCGGGAACACGTTGCTGTGCCCGATGGTGGTCGGCGCCGCGGTGCTGCGCGCCATGCCGGTGAGCTCGACGCCGGGAAAACTGTGCAGCTGGCGCGACAGTCCGAGCGCATCGATCACCGGGCGCAGGTCGTAGGAGACATTGTGTTCGGTGGGTACGATCACCTCTCCGCCCTGGGCGATGAAGTCCACCACGCGCTGCCGCGGCAGCAGGCTCGAGTCGAAACTGACGCCGCTGTGCACGTGAAAGTCCACCCCGATGAGGCCGGGGGTGGGCACCGCCCGCTGCGGTTCGGCAATAACCAGTTCCGTGCGCCCCCCGGCCTCCAGCTCGATGTCCGCGATGGTTGCACTGTACTCGGGCCCGCGCGAGGCGATGACCGTATAGCTGCCCGGCGGCAGCCGCACCTCCGCCGGGTCCGCGTCGGTACCGGAGAGGTTCAGTCGGTAGCTCTCGGCCCCGCCCAGCACGCGTTTGCCGCCAATCGTCAGCGGCGCCAGCTCGTCGTGAAAGATCGGCGCGTTGTCCGTCGCGGTGAACAGCAGTGTACGGGGCGGGCCCTGCGGCAGCAGCAGTATGCCGGGTGCGCCGGTGTCGATCGCCAGCGGTGCACCGGGCCCTGTGGCGCCGGCGCGCTGGCGCCGTGTGTTCCACGGCGTCCTGACCTCGAGTTCGACGTTCGCGCTGCCCGCGGGCAGGCGCAGGCTGAAGCGGCCGTCACTGTCGGGCCTGGCGAAGGTCAGCGGGTGCCCGTCGTCGTCGAAGACGCCGATGCTGGCCTCGCTCGTATCCACCTGCCCGGCGAGCGTGGGGCCCCGGTAGAACCTGTCCGTTATGGTCGCCGCGTCCGCGCCTGTGCCGACGTGGATGGTCTGCCGGAACGTGAACTGCTCGCCCTCCTGCAGGTCGAACAGCTGGCCCAGGGCGAAGCTGAACAGTCCCGGCCGCCGTGTCCAGAAACCGGGGAAGGGGCGGGTGAACGCACCGAATAGCGTGAAGTCGCTGCCGCCTAGCATGAACGGCGTGAGCGGCCGCGCATTTCCGGAGGCGTCCGT
>JAWVYG010000169.1:0-6140 GCA_033722815.1 Halioglobus sp. | reverse complement strand
GGCCTGTGCCTGTTGCTGTGCACCGCGATACCCAGGGCGGAGCCTGCGGTTCTGCGGCTGGCGGGCTCGACCACGCTGCTGCCGGTACTAGAGAAACTGGCGCGGGATTTCGGGCGCTCCCAGCGCGATACGGAGATCAGGCTGGAAGGCGGCGGCTCGGGCCGCGGCATCGAGGCGCTGCTCGCAGGCGAGGTAGAGATCGCCGCCAGCTCACGCTTCCTGCAGCCGGCGGAAATCGATCGCTTCCAGGACAGCGGCGTGCTGCCGGTACCTTTCCGCGTGGCCTACGACGCCATCATCCCCATCGTGCACAAGCGTAACCGGGTCAAATCACTGAGCATGGCGCAGCTGAAAAAGATCTACCACGGCGAGATCGACAACTGGCGCCAGGTAGGCGGCGCCGACCGCCCCATCGTCGTGGTCACGCGCGACAGTGGCTCGGGCACATTCCAGGTGTGGCAGGAGCAGGTTACCGGCGGAGACTCGACCCCGGCCGGTGGCCTGCGCGCCGCGTCCACCGACGCCGTCGTCAGGCATGTCGCCGGGCGGCGCGGCGCTATCGGCTATATCGGGCTCGCCAGCCTGAACGCCAGCGTCAAGCCGCTGCGTGTCGATGGCGTCATGGGCTCCATCCGCAACGTGCATTCCGGCAGTTATCCACTGGGCCGACCGCTGTTCCTGTTTACCGCGGGCTGGCCGGCGGATGGCGTACTGGAATTCATCAACTTCGCGGTCAATCCCAGCACCGGCCAGCGCGTGGTCGAAGCCGCGGGATTCGTGCCCCTACACCGCTGAAACGGGTAGCGTAGGTCGATGGATTACGGTTTTACAGACATTCTGACACTGCTCGGTTCGCTCGGCCTGTTCCTGTTCGGCATGCGGATGATGAGCGAGGCGCTGCTGGAGGTGGCGGGCGACAGGATGCGCAACATCCTGGCAAGTACGACCTCCAACCGCTTTCTTGGCGTGCTGACCGGCTTCAGCATCACAGCGGTGATCCAGTCCTCCTCGGCCACCACGCTGATGGTCGTCAGCTTCACCAACGCCGGGCTGCTGACGCTGACCGAGGCCATCGGCGTTATAATGGGCGCCAATATCGGCACCACCGTGACCGCGTGGCTGATCTCCATCCTGGGTTTCAAGGTCAGCATGAGCGCGCTCTCGCTGCCACTTGTCGGGATCGGCTTTCTGATGACGCTGCAGAAGGATAGACAGTGGCAGCAGCGCGGCTACTTTGTCGTTGGCTTCGCAATTCTGTTTATAGGACTGGAGTTCCTGAAGGATTCGGTGCCCGACTTGCGCAGCAATCCCGGGGCCCTCGAATTCCTGGCAAGTTATACCAGCCTGGGTTTTACCTCGGTGCTCCTTTTCATGTTGATCGGTACCGTACTGACACTGGTGCTGCAGTCCTCCAGCGCCACCATGGCCCTGACCCTGCTAATGACCTTCGAGGGCTGGATTCCCTTCGACATGGCCGCGGCCATGGTGCTGGGGCAGAACGTCGGCACCACGGTAACCGCGAACCTGGCCGCGCTGATGGGCAACTACCAGGCAAAGCGGGCGGCACGCGCCCACCTGATCTTCAACCTGTTCGGCGTGGTGGTGGCGCTGCTCGTTTTTACACCGTCACTGGCGGTAGTGGATTGGTTTACGTTGCGCCTTGAAGGCGCATCACCCCTCGTCCAGGCGACTGCTGTGCCGGTTGCGCTGTCGATCTATCACACGGCGTTCAACATCATCAATACTGCGTTGATGATCGGCTTCGTCGATAAGATCGCGCAAATCGCGAACCGGATGGTAGCGGAAGAAGAGCAGCCTGAACCGGAGATAGACCAGCCTGTCTTCCTGTCCGCATCCTCGCTGGAGTACCCGCAGACGGGCATGAAGGCGCTGTTCGACGAGTCCCTGCGGCTGCTGCAGAACGCGGGCTACAAGGCCATTACCCACGGCCTCAGCGTGCACCGCGAGGACATCCACAGCGGCACGAAATTGCGCGACGTGGTGGCCCGCCGCGAACCCGTACCGGTGAACATCGACGAGCTGTACCAGGGCCGTGTGAAGAACATCTACGGCGAGATCCTCGCCTACGCCACCCGACTGCAGAGCGAGTTCGCGCTCGACGAGGAGAGCGTGGAAACCATACGCAACCTGCTGATCGCCGACCGCCTGCTGGTGCGCACCATCAAGCGCATGCAACCGCTGCACGACAATATCGTGCTGTTCATGACCTCGGGTAACGAGGCCATTATCCGCGAGTACAATATAATCCGCCGCCGCATCCTCAAGGTCATGCGCGAGATTCACCGCGCCAGCGAATCCGAGTACCCGCTGCGCCACATCCGCAAGCTGGAGAAGCAGCGCGAGAAGGTGGCGCAACTGGATGTGCTGGCCAGCGGCCGCGTCAACCAGCTGCTGCTCGACGGCGAAATCACACAGGTCATGGCAACCTCGCTGATCAACGACAGCGAGGCGGCGGCAAAGATCGCCCACAGCCTGATCGAGGTGGCCACCCTCCTCTACTACCCACGCGACCGCCTGGGCGCGAGCCTGGAAGAAGAACACGTCGCCGAAGCCGCATAGCGGCCCGCTCACACTCACCTGCGCGCCCTGTCTGCACAGAGCGGGCCTGCGCGCCGCGGCAGTTCCAAAGCGTGAATATTTCCCGCGCGCCGTGGCGTCCGGTGGTGTTAACTACACTGTAGGTATTGCAGTGGCAGGTACGCGGTTCGCTCGTGAAAGTCGTCGGCGGTGGCAGCAAGAAAATCCTCTACACTCTCAGGACCGCGCGCCGTATCGGCCTGCTGAACTCGGCCCGGGCGCTGACGGCGAAAAACGCCTGCAAGGCCTGCGGCCTGGGCATGGGCGGCCAGCGCGGCGGCATGACCAACGAGCAGGACGAGTTTCCCTCGGTCTGCAACAAGAGTGTGCAGGCGCAGTCGACCGACATCCAGGCGCCCATCCCGCAAGAGGTCTTCGAGCACTCGCTGGCGGATTTTCGCGATCTCAGCGCGCGCGAACTCGAACACCTGGGCCGTCTCGGCCAACCGATCTACAAGGCGCGCGGTGACGATCGCTACCGACCTGTCAGCTGGGACTGGGCGATGCAGCGGGCGGCGCAGGCTTTTGGCGAGACTGACCCCGAGCGTTCCTTTTTCTACAGCTCCGGGCGCTCCTCCAACGAGGCGGGCTTCCTGCTGCAGCTGCTGGCGCGACTGTACGGCACCAACAACGTCACCAACTGCTCCTACTACTGCCACCAGGCGACCGGCGAGGCACTCGCTGGCACCATCGGCACGGGTACCGCCACCATCGAGCTTACGGACATCGACGGCTGCGACCTGTTCTTCCTCGTCGGCGCCAACCCGGCCTCAAACCATCCGCGCCTGCTGCACAAGCTGATCCAGTTGCGCCGCCGCGGCGGCCACGTGATCGTGATAAACCCGCTGAAGGAGGCGGGACTGGTGCGGTTCGCCGCGCCGAAGATGGCCAGCTCGATGCTCAGGGGTGGCGACAGGGTCGCGAGCCACTACCTGCAGCCGCGCGCGGGTACCGACATCCAACTGTTCACCGCACTGGCGAAGCTCCTCGTGCAGCGCGGCGCCATCGACAACGGCTTCATCGAGCAGTTCACGGATGACTTCGAGGCGCTGCGCGCCCACCTTGAGCAGCAGGACCAGTCGGCGCTGCTGGATACCTGCGACGTGAGCGCCGCGACCCTGCAGCAGGTCGCCGACCTGTACGCAGAATCCTCACACAGTATCTTCGCCTGGGGCATGGGCATGACGCACCACCTGCACGGGGTGGCCAATATCGAGTGGCTGAGCAACCTGGCCCTGCTGCGCGGCATGGTGGGCAGGCGCCACGCCGGCCTGTTGCCCCTGCGCGGGCACAGCAACGTGCAGGGCATCGGTACGATGGGCGTGAAACCCGTGCTACCCGCAGACATCTTCGCGCGTATCGAGGACAGCTTCGATATCACGCTGCCGCGGCGCGCGGGGCTGCACACCATGGCCTCGCTGGAGCAGGCGCACCGTGGCGAGGTGGATGCCGCGCTGATCATGGGCGGCAACCTGTACGAGGCCACCCCGCACAGCGAATGGGCGGCACAGGCCCTGGACAACGTCGGCTTCAAGCTGTTCCTGACCACCACCCTCAACCGCGGCCACATCACCGGCGTCGACGGCGGAGAGAGCCTCGTGCTGCCCGTCTGCGCGCGCGATGAGGAGCCGGAGCCGACCACGCAGGAATCCATGTTCAACTATGTGCGCCTCAGCGACGGCGGCATCCAGCGCATTGCAACCGTGCGCTCGGAAGTCCGGATCCTGGCCGAACTCGCAGGACGGCTCCTGCCGGACAGCCCGGTAGACTTCGAACAGTTCAGGCGGCACCGCAGGATACGCGAGGCCATCGCGCAGGTGGTCCCGGGCATGCAGGATCTCGCCGACATCGACGTGGCGAAGAGGGAATTCCATATCCGCGGCCGTCTACTGCACACGCCCGAATTCAACACCGCCAACGGGCGCGCGCGGTTCGTTGTGCCCGCTGCACAACAGCCCAACGCTCGAGAGTACCCCTTCACGCTGATGAGCATCCGCAGCGAGGGCCAGTTCAACTCGATCATCTACGAGGAAGCCGACAGCTACCGCGGCGTGGACAGCCGCTGGACCGTGCTGATGAACCAGATGGACGCACTCGAGCTGGGCGTATCCGAGGGAGATAAGGTCAATATCCGCTCCGCCACCGGCGAGATGCGCGCGGTCACCGTACACCTGTTCGACCTGCCCCGGGGCAGCGTTGCCGCCTACTACCCGGAAGCGAACAGCCTCACCACGCTGGCCTGCGATCCGCGCAGCCACACGCCGCAGTTCAAATCCGTACCCGTGGTGATCGAGCCAAACGTACACGCGGCACCACCCGGCGACGCCGGCCAGCCACCCGCCTGAGCGCACCCGCTCGCTATTGACTTTATTGGGACGCATGTCCTAATATAAATTATATGGGACGTTCGTCCCATAAAGACAAGCCAGACGACGAGTGACCCCTATGTTCGGCGACAACCCCAACGACGCGCAGCTGAAGGCCAGCTGGGACGACTTCTGCGACCAGCTGAAAGCGGCCGGCGACCTGGTGTTCAGGGACTCCACCCCCGCCACGGACATCGAGCGGGCCAAGGGTTTCCGCCTGCTGGCGCGCAATATCGCACTGAGCCTGCAGTTCAACCTGGAGAACATAGACCCTGACTTCCCGGAACTGCTGCACTACTTCGACCCCCTGCGCAAACAGGGCGGCGACAATACCGATGCCCTTTACGTCGGTGCACCGATCAACGGCGAGCACACCTACCGCATCACCGGCAACCGCGGCAACGCGCGCTATTTCGCCGTAACCGTCCTCGAGGACGGCAATACGCCCTGGGGCGGCGCGGTCGTCGGCAACCTGATCGACAACGACATACACGTGGAGGAAGACGGCAGCTTCGAGCTGATCGTCGGGCCAAAGGAACACCCGGGCAATTACATCAGGACCACGCCCGGAACCTGGCGTATCACCTTCCGCCAGTTCTTTGCCGACTGGGAGAACGAGGAGCCGATGCGCGCCCGCATCGACTGCCTGGGTGACGTTGAGCACGACCCGGTGCTGCGGCCCGAGATGATCCAGCGGGGCCTGGCCGATACCGCCGCCTGGGTGAGGGAGTCCACCTTCTACTGGGCGGACATGCTGGACCGCTGGAAGGCGCGCCCCAATGACTTCGTGTCCTACCGGCAGCTGGACGACAACGCCATCGATGCCACCCCCGGCGGCGAACCGCTGATCTGTTACTGGCAGGTGCCCAGGGACGAGGTACTGATCGTGCGCGTGACGCCCCCTGTGGCGAGCTACTGGGCGGTCGAGTTCGGCAACTACTGGTGGGAGTCGATGGACTACCGCTACCGCCTGTGCAGCACGAACTGCCACCACGCGCAGCTCGAGGACAGCGGCGAGCTGGTATTCGTCGTCTCCCACAAGGACCCCGGTGTGCCCAACTGGCTGGATCCGTCCGGCCACCTGGAGGGTTACATCGCACTGCGCTGGATCAACGCAGACCACTACCCGAAGCCCGATTGCCTGCAGGTGAAGACCGGCCAGCTGGAAGCTCACCT
>JAWVYG010000168.1:0-6196 GCA_033722815.1 Halioglobus sp. | reverse complement strand
GAGGCGGGCTCCGAACGGCGCTGGCATGTCAGTACCGGTGTCCTGGTACGGGTCGAGGGCGACAGTGCGAAGAGTGAGTGCTACGGGCTGTCCATGGGAACGCTGCTGGACGAATCCGGGGAGAAGGTCACCACCCTGTTCGGGGGGCGCTACCTGGACGAACTGCAGAAACGCGACGGCCAGTGGCGCATATCGAAGCGCACCTATATCGCCGACTGGGCCCACCAGTTCCCGGACGGACTGGAGGAGGTGATGGCAGGCGGACTGGCGCTGAATGTGCTGCGCATTGCCGCGCCCGGTCACGAAGCCTATCGCCCGCTGTGAGGCTGGCAGGGGGGTGTAGAGAGCAGTTGCGTCCCGGCGTTCCGGATCGCACGACGATCAGGGTGCCGCGTCCGCCGCGCGCAGTGAGTGGGCCGACATTACCGGTCATGGCCTGTGGGACCATGACAACAGCAGGCACATCTATCTCTGCGAAAGATACCGTTATAGGCGTAAACGGTTTCTCCAGTACGCGGCGAAACGCTTTGGTCAGACAGCGGCAGTTTCCCCGGCCGTTCGCGGGCCCACTCGGATATCCCGTTTGTAGCTGATACGCCCGATATGCCCGGTTTGCACCGTGTTCGCGCGCCGGCTGCCTTGCCCGTGCGCCCTCGCCGGATATCTCGCGTTGGGCAGGCTCCCTCGTTCTTTGCTGCAGGCGTGCACTGACAACCGCCAGCCACTGGATTCCTGTCCCAATGCCCATACACAATAAGTGGATATTGATGCATGTCAGTATCGGCGGCTTGCCGCTGTCATATAAACGGTTGGGGTTCTTGTCGTCCACGGCGAAGGCGAAGTGCGCCTGCGCTGACACAACCGGAGGTTTTTCATGAGGCAGGTTATCAGGCAGATTAAACTGACTCTCCCCGCGCTGCTGGCGCTGTGTGCCGTGCTTGTTCACAGCGCTTCGATTCGCGCGGAGGAGACACCGCTCGATGCTCCCGCGGGTGTTATCGACGGCGGGGGAGCCCATGCGACCGCTGAACGCGCGGGCGCCATCGAAGAACTCCTGTCACGCTGGGGTGGCGACCCGGCCCGGGATGTGGAGATCGTCAGCGCGCTGCAACAGGCCAGTGACGTGCAGCTTGAGGCCCTGCTGCAGGCTGAGAGTTACGCGGAGGTGATCGCCATCCTCAGGGGCCGTGTCGCCCTGGCGGGAACGGAAGCCCTGGGAGACAGTGATGTGGACTATACCTTCACGCCGGTGACTCCCTGTCGCATCGTCGATACGCGCAATGCCGGGGGCATTATGACGCCCGGCAGCACCAGGAGCTTTTATGTGCATGGCACCGTTAGCACTCAGGGCGGCGAGACGGCGGGCTGTGCTTCTCCGGTCGGTGAGCCTCGCGGCGTCATGATCAATATCACCGCGGCGCCGGAATCCAACGGCCATTTTCGCGCTTACGCAGCCGACGTGAGCACGCCCAACGCCAGCGTGTTGAACTATCGCAGTGGCGTCAATATCGCCAATGCCGCAGCGCTCAAAACTGCCTATCTTGCGGGGACGGACATCGAGGTCTATTCGAGCGGGACAAGCCATTTGATCATGGATGTCCTTGGCTATTACGCGTCCCCGGAAAAGACGCAACCTGACCAGTATGTACTCTACGCTTCGCAGACCCTCGCCTCGGGGGAAGCCGTCCAGGTTTACTCGCCGCCCTGTCCAAGCGGTTGGCGGCTTAGCGGTGGCGGTTTTAAGTGGGGCAGCTATCCGGGAATTCTCATGATCGGGATGCACCCCGTCATGGGGGAATCTCCTGTTAATGTCAGTGGCCTGAATGCTGCCGATCGTTACTTGTGTTCGGGCAAAAACGAGTCGATCGGAGGTAGAATACTGGATTGTTTCGCGACCTGTACTCGCGTTCCCGGCCGCTGAGAGCGGCCGCAACGAAGCCCCTGCAGTCCTGTGCACAGGGCGCCATGACAGGCCTGCCTGCGTCCCGATCGCCGACCGGGCCCACCCGTTGCGGGACGGGCTGGAGGCTGTGACGGCGAGCGGTATGGCGTCGAGTGCTCTCGACATAGCCGCCCCGGGTTGCGAGGATTACCGGCCTAATCGACTGCGGTCTGCGCCAGCGTGACTTCCGCGGCAGTCTCCTCGCGGTACAGCTGCGGCAGGAAATCGGCAAGGTAACCCATCTCTTCTATCGCGTGGGTCATCAGGTCCGTGGCGAGTTGCCCGTCGACCAGGATTAGCCGGGCCAGGGCCGTATTGCCGAGCAGGTTCTCGATGCCGAAGACCTTGCTGTTGCCAGCGCGTTTCGCCACGTGGCCGAGCCAGAATATGGAGCGCATCTCGGCGCCCCACGGCGTATCGCGCACGATATGGCACATGGAGCTGAGGTAGATCGGCCGTTCCAGCTCGCCCACGCGGGCGCAGATGATGAAGCGGTCGCTGCGCTGCCCCACTTCGCCGAGTATCTCCGCCGGCGCGACGAACTGGATGCGCAGCTTGTGCAGTTCGTCGCCGATGAACTCGTGCACCAGGTGACTGGCGCCGATGATGACGCCGGGCTCCTTGTTCTCCCAGTCCATCCACACGTGGGCGGTGGGGTGCCAGCGCTTGTAGTGCTCGGTGGTCTGCATGTAGTCGGCGAACCACCAGCGCACCATGTGCGACTTCACGCCGGGCATGCGGGTGAGGGCGCGCACGCGGTAGACGCCGTTGGGCTGGCGCACGATGCCGCTTTCCGGCGGCGCATAACCGGCTTCCACCACCGCGTCGGCATCCGGGAAGGACGTGAGCGGATTGATGCCGAAGATGGCGATCAATACGGCGAAGGCGGCAATCAGGCCGACCCGGCGGGCCATGGTCTGTCTCCAGCGGTCGTCAACGGGGCTTCAGCTCCCTGGCCTGATCCAGATCGGCGACGAGTAGGCGCGCTCCTGGATCACGTCGGGGTGCTCGCCCGCCTTTTCCTGGCCCATGGCCAGTGCATCGAGGTAGGAGTGCCGCGCGGTGGGAATCTGCAGTACGCGAACGTAGTAGAACGCGCTCTGTCCCGGCCGGTACTGCGGGTCGCGCCACGCCGCGCTCAGCTGCACCGCGCCGATCGTGTTGGCCGCCTTGCCGGTGGCGCGGTCCACGCTGTCGCCCACCGGGGGGAGACGTCCGTCGGCGCCGGGCGCGCGTTCGCCGGACCAGGCCACGTCGAACACCTTCTCCTGCTGCTCGCCGTTGTCGTCCAGCCAGCCCTTGACGATCTGGATGCGGTCGAGGTTGGCGTCCAGCGGGTCCTTGCTGGCCAGCACCAGGAACACCGGGGAGGTGTCCGTCGCCTGCAGCTCGCCGCCCATGGGAACGCCCCTGGCGGTGGCCTTGCGGTACAGCTCGCCGTCGGCGAGGTCCAGCTGGTCGAGGCCCGGCCCGGCGAAAAACTGCAGGGCGATGCGCGGGCCGCTGGTGGCGTAGGTCTCGCGGCGCTGCATGGCGGCGAGGATGGACTGGCGCGTATTTTCCTCCGCCCAGACCGCCGCCAGGCCGGACGCGGAGAACGCCCAGCCGTTGGGCGCGGGCTCACCGTCCTCCCACTGGGTATTCTTGTTCTCCGGTATGGAGTCGGTGGCCATCTTGCCCCAGAAATTGTCTTCCTCCGCCGTCGCCAGGCCGGTGTGGGCGTCGGTGGAGCCGATCACGCCGAACTGGTAGGGATTGCGGCCGAACTCGCGCTCCATGGACAGGCCGCGCTTGAGCGCCGAGCGGATGAAGTCGCCGGGCTGCACCACGTACTCGCTGTAGGTGTTCTGCAGGTAGTAGGGAAACTCCTCGAAGTCGGCGAACTCGTCATCGGGCGACAACGCCTGGTGCGTCTCCGAGTCGCCCTTGATCTGGGTGATCTCGGCGATCGGCTCCCACTTCATGCGCAGCGCGATGTAGTCCGCGTCGAAGGGCGTCCCGCGCAGGCGCGTGTCGTCGAACATGTAGCCCTTGGACAGGTTGGAGTTGTGGGGGATGGCGATGAAATTGGCGCCCACCGCCGGCGCGGTTTCCTCCAGCCAGGCCCACAGGTCTTCCGGATACTGGCTGACCAGCAGGCTCATCGGCTGGAACTGCTGGGCCTGTTTGGCGTCGCCGTCGGTCATCACCACGCGGTGCAGGTTGGCGCCGCCGGGAATGGAGCTCCACTCCCAGCCGATGAAGGCGGTGAACTCGCCAGGCGCGTTGTGCTCGTCGGCGATGTTGGTCAGCGAACGCCAGGTATCGACCTGCACGTCCATCATGTCCGGGAACACGCTCGCGCTGCTGCCCAGTGCCAGGGTCGCGGCCGATTCGCGCACGCCCTGTGGCGGCGGCAGTACGTCGCGGAACAGTTCCAGGGCGGTGCCCTCGTCCAGCCGGTAGTTCAGGTACCAAGCCGAGGTCCAGGCGATGAAGCTGTCGATGGGGCCCAGCTCCTCGGTGTCCACGCCTTCGCCGCTGTGAATTTCGCGGATGATGCCGAGGAACTCGGCGTGGTCCGACACCACCAGGAAGTCCAGCGGCGTGCCGATCTGTACCCGGGTGCGGTTGAAGGGGTGAATGACCGGCTGGCCCTTGGCGTAGTTGTACGCCGTGTGCGGGTCGGCGGTGAAGTTGTTGTTGGTATAGGCGTCGAAGGAATAGCTGGTGTGCAGGTGGGTATCGCCCCACAGCAGCTGCTTGTCGGCGGCGGTGGCGGCCAGCGACGCAGCCGCCAACAGGCTTGAGATCAATATGCGCATGCTCTGTACCGTTGATGGGTTGCGGGCAAGCATACCTGATATCCAGGAGAATCCGAAAGCGATGCCGCTGAACGGAAATATCAACGACTACGGTCGCATCGGCCCTGACGGATCGGGCGCCAGTCGTGCATTATGCGTCCTCCACAGGATACGGCGCTGTCGCGCCGACGGGGAGTGACACATGGACTGGCTGATGTCCGAGGCGGGATACCGCTATGTACTGCTGGGTAGCTTCGCGTATGCCGCGATGATACTGGTAGGCGCCTTCATGGCGAAGGCGCCCTACGGCAAGCTGGGTTCCGAGCGCGGCGGCATCAACCTGTCCCCGCGCCTGGGCTGGTTCCTCATGGAGTTGCCCGCCACGCTGAGCTTTGTCTGGTTCTACCTGCAGGGCGACAACGCCGGCGAGCTGGTGCCGCTGCTGTTCCTGGGCGTCTGGCTGGTGCACTACGGTAACAGGGGCTTTATCTTCCCCCTGCTGATGCGCGTGGCAAAAGGCGCCACGGGCACGTTCTCCATTATCGTCGTCGTGTCGGGCTGGCTGGTGACAACGCTGCACGGCTACCTCAACGCGGTGTTTATCTCGCACCTGGGCGAGCACCTGACGAACGCCTGGCTGACGGATCCGCGCTTCATCATCGGCGTGGCGATTTACGTGTGCGGCTTCGTCCTCAACGTGCATTCCGATGCCATTATTCGCAACCTGCGCTCGCGGGAGGAGGTTGAGCGCGGAGAGAAGGTGTACCGGATTCCCGAGGGCGGCTTGTTCAGGTACGTCACCAATCCCAGCTATTTCACCGAGCTGTTGTCCTTCACCGGTTTCGCCATTGCCACCTGGTCGCCCGGGGCGTTGTTCGTGCTGCTGGTCAGTGCGGCCAACCTGGTGCCCAGGGCCTTCCAGGTGCACCGCTGGTACCACGAGAAATTCGCCGAGTATCCCGCCGAGCGCAAGGTGCTGATACCGTTTGTCCTGTAGTTGCCGGCTTCCGCTTCTGCCAGGACCCGGCGTTGCGACCGTGCTGGAGCGGGTTTCCGGCGCACCTGGCCGAACCGCCCGGCCCCTGACCCCGAATATTGCTGTCCCCGCCAGCCGTTTATTGCCGGTCCGGCGTCATTTGCGCTACCTTTCCAGCTCTACTGGACTCATCGGCTGGGAAGGCGGCAGGCGGGCATTTGCCACCGCGCCGCAGTGCACACCATGGATCGTATTCACCGGGCGCTCTTTACGCTTCTGACCTGCATGCTGTGCGTTGCCTGCGGTGACGGGGGCGACGTCATCGGCCGGGACGTTCACACCACCCGCTGTATCGACGACGTCTCGGCGTTTGAGCGCCACGAGTTCCTCTGCGACGGCGTGCAGTTCAAGGTGCTGCTGACGCAGGCGTGTATCGACCGGGCCTGCGGCCTGATCTTCGATGTACACGGCTGGCTCAGTAACCCCGACGAACAG
>JAWVYG010000167.1:0-6206 GCA_033722815.1 Halioglobus sp. | reverse complement strand
TGCGCCCCGTGATATGCAGGAACAGGTTGAGCTTGGCGGGACACAGCAGGCTGAGCGTCGCGGACATCAGTCGCTGCCGGTCTGCCAGCGGCGGATGAGCAGCGTTGCCCGGGTATCGTCTTTCTCCAGCACGAGGCGTGACGGCAGCGTTACGTCCCCGTTGAGCCTGTATTGCGAGTAGCGTACCTGCCAGCCCTGCTGGCGCAGGCTCGCCAGGTGGCCCGATGCCGGGTCGATCCCCAGCTCCTGGACCTCACTGTCCGGGTCCGGCTGGCCCCGCAGCCAGTGCGGCTGGGCCTGCAGCGGCAGGTCCCAACCGGTGTTGAGCAATACCTGCCCCGGCGTGGAGATGTCGACGGTACGCTGCTCCTCGCCCTGTTGCACGGTCAGCGAGCGGCCATCGCTGTACAGGTTGGTGGTGGCGGCGCCGAAGGGGCCGCTCAGCCGTACCCAGGACTCTGTCGCCTGCTGGCGCCAGATGATGGTGGCGGACTCGGCGCTGTCGCGGCTGCGCAGGGCCACCTTCCCGGTTGCCGTCCAGGCATACAGCTCCAGCAGGCTGTCGCGGTGGCTGGCCCAGTCCGCTGGCGCCGTGGTCCTGTCGTCGATCACGGCACAACCCGCCGCAACCGCGAGCAGCAGGCAGGTCAGCCAGCGTCCCGCGCGCATGGGGCTTACTCGGCGACCCGGTCTTCAGTGGCAACCGGCTCCAGGGGCGCGATGTCGAGCCGCTCCAGCGTGCTGCGCAGGACCGGGTGGTCCGGATCCCGCGCGCTGGCCGCGCGCCAGACGTCCATGGCGCCTTCCCGGTCGCCCAGTACCCACATCACCTCACCCAGGTGCGCCGCCACCTCCGGATCCGGGAACTTCGCGAAGGCCCTTGTCAGGTAGTCCAGGGCCTCGTCTGTCCGCCCCATCTTGAACAGTATCCAGCCCATGCTGTCGAGTATGGCGGGCTCGCCCGGCTGCAACTCGAGGGCGCGGGATACCAGTTCCAGTGCCTCCTCGTAGCGCTCGGTGCGGTTGCCGAGGGTGTAGCCCAGGGCATTCAGTGCAGTCGCGTTGTCCGGTTCGCGCGCCAGTATGTCGCGCAGGTCGCTCTCCATGCCGACGAGGTCGCCGGCCTGCTCGCTGAGCATGGCGCGCGCGTACAGCAGCGCTGAGTCCTGCGGTGACTCCGACAGCGCCTGGTCCAGCAGGTCCCTCGCCGGTCCGTCCAGGCCCGCGCGACCGAGCAGGTCCGCCTCCATGCCGTACAGGCGCTCGCGCAGGTTGGGGTGGCGCTCGCGCTGACTGGCGAACCACGCGAGGCTGCGCTCGAGCTGCTGGGTGTCCAGCAGGATTTCGCCGATGCGCGTGGCGGCGGCGAGGTACTCCGGGCCTTTTTCGACGGCCTGGTAATAGGTGATCGCATCCTCGAGGCGTTCGCGATCCTGTTCGATACGGCCGAGGTAGTAGTGTGCCTCGTCCATGCGCTGCCCGAGCTGCAGCAACTGGCGCAGGTAGGCGCTGGCGGCGATCGGGTCGCCGAGTTCACGATTGATCAACGCCAGTGAGAACAGCAGGTCGCCGTCGCGGGGCGACTGCGCCGAGAGTATTTCGAACTGCTCCCGTGCGGCGCGCATGTCGGTACCGGTCAGCAGCCGCGCGTAGCGCATGCGCAGCGTGCTGTTGTCGGGGTTTTCCCGCAGTACCTGCTGCAGCCTGGCGTAGGGCTCATCGGCGCCGCGGTCGGCGAGTATCTTGGCTTCCAGCAGCAGCGCGCGGGTATTTTCCGGCTCCAGCGCGAAGATGCGCTGCAGTCTCTGCAGCGCCTGCTCCGGTTGCTCCACGCCGTTGAACAGCAGTGCCTGTGTCAGCAGCAGGCTGAGGCTCTGCGGGAACTCGGTGGCCAGGGCGGTCACGTCTTCCAGCAGCTCGCGACGCTGCGCGGTGGACATGTCATCGTACGCCGAGGCGATGACGGTAAAGTTTGCGGTCTCGCCGGCGCGCTCAATCACCGCAAGGTGCGGCAGGGCCTCTGTACTGCGCCCGCTGCTCACCAGCTGGCGCGCCAGCGTCGAGCGCGCTTCGAGGTTGTCCGGCTCCACCTCGACCCACAGCTGCGCGGAGCTCAACACGTCCTCGCCCCGTTCCATGTACTGTGCCAGTCGCGTGGTCTGTGCACTGACCGCCGGATCGCGCAGCACCGGCGCCTGCTGCAGGTAGGTGTCCAGCGCCACGTCGTATTCCCGGCGGCGCAGCGCGAACTCGGCCAGCAGCAGGTCGTGCAGGCTGTCGTCGGGAAAGGCGCGCTCGGGATAGCTGGGTTCGACAGGAGGCTTCTCGCTCGCCGCCGTGGCCGTTGATGCATCCGGCGAAGCTGTAACCGGTTCGTTGCTGGCGCAGGCGGTGGCCAGCGCTATGCACGCGAGAATCAACAGAGAACGAAACATGGTTTCCGGGGAGGGGGTATCCAGCCTGACCAGGTTGCCTATGATGACATAGACCCATGGCGAAACCCACTGCGACAGTCCGCACAGTTTCTGCGGCGATCACCCCAGCGGCCTGTCATTTGAGCGCTAACTTGTTAAAATCAGGTAAATTTCTCGGATAGAGCACAGCGTGGCGGGATCGGCCAGTCCGGCCCTGCGCACTGGCACAGTGACTGGCCCTGCACATGAATCTCATCGCTTTGGGAATCAGCCACCACTCGGCCGCCGTCGAGCTGCGCGAGCGCGTGGCCTTTGCCCCGGAACAGGTCTCCGAGGCGCTGGCGGATGCCCGCGCCGACGCCGGCGTCGACGAGGTGGTCATTCTCTCCACCTGTAATCGCACGGAGCTGTATGCCGTGGTCCCGGACGGGGCCGAGCTGGCCGCGCACGGCGAGCGGCTGGTGCGCTGGATGGCCAACTACCACCACCTGTCGGCCGAGGAGCTGCTGCAGTGCGCCTACCACTTCGAGGCCGGCGACGCGCTGCGCCACCTGGTGCAGGTGGCCAGCGGCCTGGACTCCATGGTCCTGGGCGAGCCGCAAATATTCGGCCAGCTGAAGTCCGCCTACGCCGTGGCCACCGAGGCGGGCTCCGTGGGGGCGGAACTGGGCCGCCTGTTCCCGCGGGTGTTCTCGATTGCCAAGCGCGTGCGGACCGACACCGCCATCGGTGAGAACCCCGTCTCGGTGGCCTACGCGGCGGTGGACCTGGCAGGACACATTTTCTCCGACCTCGGCGGCTGCAGCGCGCTGTTGGTGGGTGCCGGCGAGACGGTCGAGCTGGTAGCCCGTCACCTGATCGAGGCCGGCGTCGAGCGCATCGTGATCGCCAACCGCACGCTGGGCAGGGCGCGCGAGCTGGCGCAACAGTTCGGCGCCGAGGCCGTACTGCTGGCCGAGATACCGGCGCAGCTCGAGCATTCCGATATCGTTATTACCTCGACTGCCAGCCAGCTGCCGATCCTGGGCAAGGGTGCGGTGGAGCAGGCGCTGAAGGCGCGCAAACACAGCCCCATGCTGATGGTCGACATCGCGGTGCCGCGCGACATCGAGCCCCAGGTGGGTGACCTCGACGACGTGTACCTGTACAGCGTCGACGATCTCAGCGAGATCGTCGACGAGAACATGCGCAATCGCCGCTCCGAGGCGAGCAAGGCCGACCTTATCGTCGATGAGGGCGTGGCGCTTTACCTCGAGGAGCTGCGCTCACTGGAGGCAATAGACGCGGTGAAGGCCTACCGCGACATGGCCGAGCGTTTGCGCAGCAGCGAACTGGCGCGCGCCGAGCGGGCGTTGTCTCGCGGTGAAGACGCGGCGTCTGTGCTCGCCCGGCTGTCCCGCGCCATCACCAACAAGCTCATCCACGCGCCGACGGCCGGCCTGAAGAAGGCCAGCTCGGAGGGGCGCCACGACCTGCTCGAGAACGCCCGCACGCTGCTGGGCCTGGAGTCGGGTTCCCGGTCCCTCGTGACCGACGACGAGCCCGCGGACGATCTCGACATACCCGCCGACGCGGTGGAAACGGATCGGCGTACGCTGCAGTGAAAGCCTCCCTGCTGACCAAGCTGGAGACGCTTGCGGACCGGCACGAGGAGGTGTCTGCGCTGCTGGGCGACAGCGAGACCATTGCCGACCAGGACCGCTTCCGCGAACTGTCGCGTGAATACTCGGAGCTGGAGTCCGTGGTCAACTGTTACGCCGATTACAGCCGGCTGCAGGCCGACCTGGAAGAGGCGCGCGGTATGCTGCAGGACAGCGACCCCGACCTGCGCGAGATGGCGCAGGAAGAACTTGACGTCGGGGGCGAGCGCCTCGTCGGCCTCGAGCTCGAGCTGCAGAAGTTGCTGCTGCCGCGCGATCCGAACGACTCGCACAACGTATTCCTGGAGATTCGCGCCGGTACCGGCGGCGACGAGGCGGCGATCTTTTCCGGCGATCTGTTTCGCATGTACTCGCGCTACGCGGAAAAGCAGCGCTGGACGATCGAGATCCTGTCCGAGCGCCCCGGTGAGCACGGCGGCTACAAGGAGATCATTACCCGCGTCGAGGGTCGCGATGTCTATGCGCACCTGAAGTTCGAGTCCGGCGCGCACCGCGTACAGCGGGTCCCCGAAACCGAGTCACAGGGGCGCATACACACTTCCGCCTGCACCGTGGCAGTGATGCCGGAGGTGGAGACCGTCGACGAGGTGGAAATCAACAAGGGGGACCTGCGCGTCGACACCTATCGCGCCTCCGGCGCCGGCGGCCAGCACGTCAACAAGACGGACTCGGCCGTGCGCATCACCCACCTGCCCACCGGTGTAGTAGTGGAGTGCCAGGACGAACGCTCGCAGCACAAGAACCGCGCCCGCGCCATGTCGCTGCTGCAGGCGAAACTGCTGTCCAGCGCACAGGACAAGCTCGCCGACGAGCAGGCGCAGGCGCGGCGCGATCTTGTCGGCAGCGGCGATCGCTCCGACCGGATCCGCACCTACAACTTCCCCCAGGGCCGTGTTACGGATCATCGCATCAACCTGACGCTGTACAAGCTGACGGAGGTGATGGAGGGCGACCTGGAAGCGGTCATCGAGCCCCTGCGCCAGGAATACCAGGCGGATCAACTGGCCGCGCTGTCCGAGGACTGATGGCCACCGTCGCGCAGCTGCTGGCGAGCGGCGCTGACCTGCCGGGCGACAGCGCGCGCCGCGATAGCGAGATCCTGCTGGGACACTGCCTCGCCAGGCCGCGCAGCTGGCTCTACGCCTGGCCCGAGGAGGAAGTGGCCGACGAACATGAGGCGTCTTTCTTCGCGCTTCTGGAGCTGCGCCGCGCGGGCCGGCCGGTGGCGTATCTCACCGGGCAGCGCGAGTTCTGGTCGCTGCGCCTGGCGGTGACAAGCGCGACGCTGATACCCAGGCCCGAGACGGAAACCCTGGTCGCCTGGGCGCTGCAGTTATCCCTGCCTGCCGCGGCCGATGCAGTCGACCTCGGCACCGGGTCGGGCGCCATCGCGCTGGCGCTGGCCAGCGAGCGCCCGCAGTGGCGCATCACCGGGGTGGACAGCAGTGAGGATGCACTGCAGGTCGCACGCTGCAATGCCCGCGACAACGGCCTGCAGGCGGTCGATTTTCGCAGGTCCGACTGGTTTGCGGCGCTGGACGATGATCGCTTCGACCTGGTCGTATCCAATCCGCCCTATATCGACGGCGACGATCCGCACCTGCAGCGCGGTGACCTGCGCTTCGAGCCCCGCGACGCCCTCGTGGCAGGGCGGGGCGGCATGGCCGACCTCGCCGTGATCATCGCCCGGGCATCAGCGCACCTGCGCCCGGGCGGCTGGCTGCTGACCGAGCACGGTTTTGAGCAGGCTGCTGCGGTGCGCGAACTGTACGAGCAGGCGGGTTTCTCCGCCGTCGCCACGCGCAGCGACCTCGCCGGACAGGAGCGCGTAACCGGTGGCCGCCTGTGTTGAGTGACGAGCAGTTGCTGCGCTACAACCGGCAGATCCTGCTGCACGATTTCGACGTGGCGGGACAGGAGAAGCTGCGCGCGGCGACGGTGCTGGTGGTCGGTCTCGGCGGCCTGGGTTGTCCCGCCGCCCTGTACCTGGCCGCGGCGGGCGTGGGCGGGCTGCTGCTGGCGGACGGTGACGCGGTCGAGCTGAGCAATCTGCAGCGGCAGATTGCCCACGGCGCCGCCGACATCGGCGACAACAAGGCGCATTCGGCGTCCATCGCCGTGGCGAACCTGA
>JAWVYG010000166.1:0-6206 GCA_033722815.1 Halioglobus sp. | reverse complement strand
CGATTAACTGGTATTGCGCGCAAAACAAATGCATAGTTGAAGTTAGGGACAGGGGGATCGGCATCGACTCCCTGCACCTGCCCCGGCTGACGGAGCGCTTCTACCGGGTGGACGACAGTCGCTCTTCGAGTACCGGCGGTACGGGCCTGGGCCTGGCCATCGTCAAGCACGTGATGGCTGCCCACGAGGGCGAGCTGCAAATTGACAGTGAATTGGGGGCCGGCAGTACGTTCACGCTGTTGTTTCCCCACAGGAGTGACGGGTGACGCTTAAGCAGGAAGATTACCAACACCACATATCCGGCAAGTTCAATGCCGAGCTCGAGGCGCTGCGCAACCTCATGCTGGAGATGGGCGGCAAGGTCGAGAGCCAGTTGAGCCGTGCACTGGAAGCGCTGATCAAGCTCGATAGCGGTGAGGCTGAAGCCGTGATCAACGGCGACGGTGAAGTCAACCAGATGGAGATGCAGATCGACGACGAGTGCGCGACCATCATTGCGCGGCGCCAGCCCACGGCCAGCGACCTGCGCCTGGTCATCGCCATCATCAAGATCAATACCGACCTGGAGCGCGTCGGCGACGAGGCCGCCAAGGTCGCCAAGCAGGTGGTGCGCATGGCCGAGGAAGGCTCTTCACCGAGCAATTTTATCGAAATTCGCCATATTGGCAGCCGCGTGGCGCAGATGCTGCGCCAGGCCCTGGATGCTTTCGCGCGTCTCGAGGTCGAGCAGGCGGTAGACGTCGTCAAGGGCGATCACGAGGTCGACAAGGAGTACGGCTCCGCCATGCGCAGCCTGGTGACCTTCATGATGGAGGATCCGCGCGATATCGGCCCGATTCTCAATGAGATGTGGGCCCTGCGCAGCATCGAACGCATAGGCGACCATACCTGTAACATTGCCGAGCACGTGGTCTACCTCGTACGCGGGCGCGACGTGCGTCATGGCCACCTGGATGAGCTCGCCGAGATCGACCATTCGGGCTGACCACCCCCTCGAAATAGCAGGTCGCTGTCACAATCCCGTAACAAAAGCTACCTAGAATGCCCGTGGCTGGCAGATTACGCGCCCAGCCCGACATTTTCTCGTTACGGAGACACAGCCCAGTGAAGAAATCGTTTTTTGGTTCGGTAGCATTCGTGGCGGCGCTTGGCGCCGTCATACCCGCCCAGGCGGCGACCCGCGACAGCGTCAGCATCGTCGGCTCTTCGACGGTTTACCCGTTCGCCACGGTGGTGGCGGAGCGCTTCGGCCGCTCCACCAGCTTCAAGGCGCCCAAAATCGAGTCTACCGGCTCCGGCGGTGGGTTGAAGCTCTTCTGCAAGGGCGTGGGCGCGAACACCCCGGACATCACCAACGCTTCCCGGCGCATCAAGAAGAGCGAATACGACAGCTGCCAGGCCAACGGCGTCACCAATATTGTCGAGGTGCTGGTGGGTTACGACGGCATCGCCATCGCCAACTCGAAGAAGTCCCCCCAGCTGGAACTCAGCCTGAAAGACCTCTACATGGCCCTGGCCAAGGACGTCCCCGGCCCCGACGGCAAGCTGATCCCCAATCCCAACATGACCTGGAAGGATGTCAATGACGCTCTCCCGGCGACGAAAATCGAGGTGCTGGGCCCGCCGCCGACCTCCGGTACGCGCGACGCATTTGCCGAACTGGCAATGGGCGGCGGCGCCAAGGGCATCCCGCAGCTGAAGGCACTGTCCAAGATGGGCGCCGACCAGGTCGACGAGATCAAGGCCGCCATAGCCGCCCTCGGCATGCCTGCCGGGGTGTACGACGCGCTGGCGGAGAGAAAAGGCAAGGCACCCAAGGGCAAGGACCTGTTCAAGACCGTGGCCTATTCGGTGCGCGAGGACGGCGCCTACATCGAGGCGGGCGAAAACGACAACCTGATCGTACAGAAACTCGAGGCCAACCCGAACGCGTTGGGCATCTTCGGTTTCAGTTTCCTGGAGGAGAATGGCGACAAGGTACAGGGGTCGAAGATCGGCGGCGTGGAGCCCAGCTTCGATTCGATCGCCGAGGGCGATTACCCCGTGTCCCGTCCGCTGTACTTCTACATCAAGGGTGCACACGTCGGCAAGATCCCCGGCATACAGGAATACGCGCTGGAATTCACTTCCAACAAGGCGATGGGCGAGGACGGCTACCTGCCTGAGAAGGGCCTGATCCCGCTGAGCGAAGAGGAGCTGGAGCAGGTGCAGAACGATGTCAAGGACCTTACTTCACTGCAGATGTGACGAACAGCCCGTATTGGGATAGGCTGTTCCTTGGTGCGCCGCCGATCGCGGCGCGCCTTTTTTTATTTGCGCAACCCCGGGTGACCGCTTTCCAGGTTGCCGGGTACCTGGATCCTTAATAGATGCAGACGACAACCGTTTTCCTGGTGCTGCTGGCATTGTGCGTGGCCAGCTTCACATTCGGCCGCAGGCGCTCGCACGCTCTGGCCCAGCGGGCCGGCGGTTTCGATTACCTGCACTCACTGCCCAAGCATTACGGCTACCTGGCGGCCGCCTGGGCGGCGATACCGGCCCTGCTGGTGCTGTTGCTGTGCGTGGCGTTCGAATCCAGCTTCCTGGAATCGCAGGTGCGATCCATGCTGCCGGCGGCGCAACAAGTGCTGCCCGCGGACCAGTGGGGGCTGTATTACAACCAGGTACTGGGCTACGCGGAGGGCGCGGTAGGTGGCGAGCAACTCGAGCCCGCACAGGTAGAGGCGGCGCAGTACTACAATGCGCTGTCGTCGACGGTGTCGTGGACCAAGGCTGCGCTGGTTTTCCTGGCAGCTTTTATCGGTTGCACCGTCGTGATTTTGCGCATGCGGCCGGCACAGCGCGCCCGCAACCAGGTCGAGTCGATCATCCGCTGGGTACTGTTCGGCTGCTCCTTCCTGGCGGTGCTGACCACGATCGGGATCGTGCTGTCGGTGCTGTTCGAGGCGCTGCGCTTCTTTCGCGCGATACCGCTGGCCGATTTCCTGTTCGGCCTGGAATGGAGCCCGCAGATGGCAATCAGAGCCGACCAGGTTGCGGCCTCCGGCTCCTTTGGCTTTATCCCGTTGCTCGCCGGCACGCTGCTGATCTCGGCCGTGGCAATGCTCATCGCCGTACCAGTGGGCCTGATGTCCGCGATTTACCTGTCGGAATACGCAACCCGGCGCTTTCGCTCCATTACCAAGCCGGTGCTGGAAATTCTCGCCGGCGTTCCAACCGTGGTCTACGGCTTTTTCGCCGCCCTGACGGTGGCGCCTTTCGTGCGCAACCTCGGGGAATCGATAGGGTTGTCAGTGGCCTCCGAGAGTGCGCTGGCGGCGGGCCTGGTGATGGGCATTATGATCATCCCATTCGTCATGTCACTGTCCGACGACATCATCAACGCGGTGCCGGACAGTTTGCGCGAGGCCTCGCTGGGCATGGGCGCCACCATGAACGAGACCATCCGCAAGGTTCTACTGCCGGCGGCACTGCCGGGTATCGTCGGCGGCATACTGCTGGCGGTATCACGGGCCATCGGGGAGACCATGATCGTGGTCATGGCGGCGGGGCTGTCGGCGAAGCTTACAGCGAATCCGTTGGAGGCGGTGACCACCATCACCGTACAGATAGTGACACTGCTTGTGGGCGACCAGGAATTCGACAGCCCCAAGACATTGGCAGCCTTCGCCCTGGGACTGGTGCTGTTCTTCGTCACGCTTTTGTTGAACGTCGTGGCATTGTACGTCGTTCGCCGCTACCGGGAGCAATATGAGTAAGCACGCGCCCTATACGACTACGCAGGTCATCCAGGCCTCCCTGAAGAAGCGCTACGCCCGCGAGCGCCGTTTCCAGCTCTACGGCCGGCTGGCGGTGCTGCTGGGTTTTGTCTTCCTGTTCATCCTGCTGGCCGACATCGTCAGCAAGGGTACACCGGCTTTTACGCAGCACTTCATCCTTGTCACGGTCAATCTCGACCCCGATGCGCTGGACGCAGCAATCGGGGCGGACCGGGAGACGCTGCGCCAGGCGAACTACGCCGGCGCGATAAAACGCAGTCTGCGCGATATGTTTCCCGAGGTCAGCGGCCGCAAGGCGAAGCGCGCCCTGTACGGCCTGATCAGCGTCGGTGCCGAGTATGACCTGCGCGACAAGGTGCTCGCCAACCCGGACATGGTGGGGCAGACCACTGACATCTGGCTGCGCGCACACGCCGAGGCGAGCAGTTACCTGAAGGGGCAGGTGGACGCGTCTTTGCCGGAATCCGATCGGCGGGTCAAGGACAACCAGATCGCCTGGCTGGATGAACTGCGCGAGCAGGGCAGGACCGAGTCGCGCTTCAACACCACGTTCTTTACCGCCGGTGACTCCCGGGAGCCGGAGCTGGCGGGCATCCGGGCGGCGCTGCACGGCTCGTTCTTCACCCTGCTGGTCACATTCCTGCTCGCTTTTCCCGTGGGTGTCATGGCGGCGGTCTACCTGGAAGAATTCGCCCCGCGCAACCGGCTCACCGACCTGATCGAGATCAACATCAACAACCTCGCAGCCGTCCCCTCCATCGTCTTTGGCCTGCTGGGACTGGCGGTGTTCATCAACATCTTCGAGCTGCCCCGGTCCGCCCCCCTGGTGGGAGGGATAGTCCTGTCCCTGATGACACTGCCGACCATTATCATCACCTCCAGGGCGTCTATACAGGCGGTGTCGCCGTCGATTCGCGAGGCGGCGCTGGGCGTCGGAGCCTCCAAACTGCAGACGGTATTCCACCACGTGATACCTGTCGCGATGCCCGGTATCCTCACCGGCTCGATCATCGGCATGGCGCAGGCCCTCGGCGAATCCGCCCCGCTGCTCATGATCGGCATGGTGGCGTTCATCATGGACGTCCCAGGCGGGGTCAGCGACCCCTCCACGGTGCTGCCCGTGCAGATATTCCTCTGGGCCGATAGCCCGGAGAGGGGCTTCACCGAGAAGACGTCCGCGGCCATCATGGTTTTGATGGGTTTCTTGATCCTGATGAATGCTCTGGCAATTTATCTGCGCAGACGATTCGAACTGAAATAGATTCTGTGCAAAATAGGTTGAGGTACTGGGAATATGACGACGATGGCGGCAACGATGAATGGAACTGACCGTGCGGCAGCGGCCGCTGACGCAGAGCGCCCGGTGCTGGACATCCGCGACCATGAGAATGTCGATGATTACGAGACAATCGGTACGCCATTCGTCGACAGCCCCAAGATGTCGGCCCGTGGGGTGAACGTCCACTACGGCGAAAAGCACGCCATACGCGATGTCTCGCTCGATATCGGCAAGAACGAGGTGATCGCCATGATCGGGCCCTCGGGCTGCGGCAAATCCACGTTCCTGCGCTCACTCAACCGCATGAACGACATCATCGCCGGCTGCCGGGTAGAGGGTAGCGTCACCCTCGACGACCAGGATATCTACGCCTCCGGGCAGGACACGGTCCTGCTGCGCGCGCGGGTGGGCATGGTGTTCCAGAAGCCCAACCCGTTCCCGAAATCCATCTATGAAAATGTGGCCTACGGCCCAAGGATTCACGGGCTGGCCCGCACCAAGGCGGAGATGGACGAGATCGTGGAGAAGAGCCTGCGCCGCGCCAGCCTGTTCGACGAGGTGAAAGACCAGCTGGACAAGCCGGGCACCGGCCTGTCCGGCGGCCAGCAGCAGCGCCTGTGTATAGCCCGGGCGATTGCCGTCAGCCCCGAGGTTATCCTCATGGACGAGCCGTGTTCGGCGCTGGACCCCATAGCGACCGCCCGCATCGAGGAACTCATGGACGAGCTCAAGGCGAAATACACCATTGCGATCGTCACTCACTCCATGCAGCAGGCTGCGCGGGTATCGCAGCGCACGGCGTACTTCCATCTTGGCAAGTTGATCGAGGTGGGGGACACCAAGGCAATCTTTACCATGCCCCAGCACCAGCTGACAGAGAATTACATCACCGGCCGCTTTGGCTAATCTGCCGTCGCGGTGGATGAGCTGGCGTTGTCGCCGGCTTCTCTTTCGGCTTCCTTCACCTTGGCGGAAATCAGCTTGATCACCCAGTTGGAGAGCGATCGACCATCGGCCTCAGCGAGCCGTTTGGCCTTTTTCTTCAGTTCCGGGTCGATACGGATGTTGAGAATCTTGGTTTTCGACATGTTTCGGAACTTACTGATTTCAATGGGAATGTGAGTTTATCACAATCACAATGCTTGTCT
>JAWVYG010000165.1:0-6224 GCA_033722815.1 Halioglobus sp. | reverse complement strand
GCTGCGAAGAGGACAGCTCGATTTTGGCCTTCTCGGCCGCTTCCTTCAGGCGCTGCAGTGCCAGCGGGTCGTTGTGCAGGTCGATGCCCTGCTCCTTCTTGAACTCCGCCGCCAGGTACTCGATCAGGCGCAGGTCGAAGTCCTCACCACCGAGGAAGGTGTCGCCATTGGTCGACAGCACCTCGAACTGGTGCTCGCCGTCCACCTCGGCGATCTCGATGATGGAGATGTCGAAGGTACCGCCACCGAGGTCGTAGACCGCCACGGTGTGGTCGCCCTTGGCCTTGTCCATGCCGTAGGCCAGCGCCGCCGCGGTGGGCTCGTTGATGATGCGCTTGACGTCCAGGCCGGCAATCTTGCCCGCGTCCTTGGTCGCCTGGCGCTGGGAATCGTTGAAGTACGCCGGTACCGTGATAACTGCTTCGGTCACCGTCTCGCCCAGGTATTCCTCGGCGGTCTTCTTCATCTTGCGCAGGACTTCCGCGGACACCTGCGGGGGCGCCATCTTCTCGCCCTTGGCTTCCACCCAGGCGTCGCCGTTGTCGGCCTTGACGATCTTGTAGGGCACCATCTTGATGTCCTTCTGTACGACGTCGTCCTCGAACTTGCGGCCGATCAGGCGCTTCACCGCGAACACGGTGTTCTGCGGGTTGGTCACCGCCTGGCGCTTGGCGCTCTGGCCCACCAGGATCTCGCCTTCCTCGGTGTAACCGACGATGGAGGGTGTGGTGCGATCGCCCTCGGCGTTCTCGATCACCTTCGGCTTGCCGCCGTCCATGACCGAGACGCAGGAGTTGGTCGTACCCAGGTCAATTCCGATTATCTTTCCCATTTTCTGTCTCCGATCTGTGTGGACGGCCGGGCCGCCCGCTGCTTCAAACTTGTTCTCTATATGGGTCCAATCCCGCCGGATTCAACCCGCCGATTCCACGTCGCTACTTGCTCACCATCACCATGGCCGGGCGCACCAGGCGGCCGCTCAGGGTGTAGCCCTTCTGCATCACGGCGATCACCGTGTTGGGCTCCACGTCGGGGTTTTCCACCATACTCATGGCCTGGTGCAGGTTGGGGTCGAAGGGCTCGCCGGACGGGTCCACCACCTCGATGTTGAACTTGCCCATCACATCCAGGAAGCTCTTCAGGGTCAGCTCCACGCCCTCGGCG
This sequence comes from Halioglobus sp., assembly GCA_033722815.1. GTDB lineage: Bacteria > Pseudomonadota > Gammaproteobacteria > Pseudomonadales > Halieaceae > Marimicrobium. The sequence goes on along the minus strand of JAWVYG010000165.1, from coordinate 5,060 downwards.
ATGGGCTTGATCGCCTCGTCGTCGCCGCCGGCGGCTTCCAGCGCGCGTTCGAGGTTATCGACCACGGGCAGCAGCTCGTTGGTGAAGCGCTCCAGCGCGAACTTGCGCGCCTTCTCCACGTCCTGCTCGGCGCGGCGCTGCACGTTCTGGGCGTCGGCCATGGCGCGCAGTTCCGCCTCGCGGGCGGTGGCCAGGTCAGCCTTCAGGCGGGCGACTTCCTCTTCCAGGGAGGGTTCTTCGGCTGCTTCGGCGCCCTCGGGCGCCGCTTCCGCGGCCTCCTCGGCGGCTACCTCGTCCTGCTCTTCGGTCTCGGGGGCCTCCCCCTGCTCCGCTTTCTCGGGCTTCTCAGCCTGGGCCTGATCGTCCTTCGCCACGCTTTCACTCCGTTCACTGGCAGCCAATCGAAGGGGGGCCGACCACGCAGGTCGCTAATGCCCACCCGTTATGGCGGAAAATGGGGGCAAAACGGCGCTATTCAAGGCCGAAGAGGGAAAAAAAGCATGGAAAATGGGGGTATTTGGGCGGTACTACCCCGAAATCAGTTGGACAGCGCGGCGCTGAGCATCCTGGCAGTGACATCGACGATGGGAATCACCCGCTCGTAGGCCATGCGGGTGGGCCCGATCACCCCCAGCACGCCCAGGGTGGTGGCGCCGTCGCTGTAGGGGGCGGTGACCACGCTGTAGTCGCCGAAGACCTCGTAGCCGGCCTCCTCCCCGATGAATATCTGCACGCCGTCGGCATGGGCACAGCGCTCGAGCAGGTGCAGCAGGTCCTTCTTCTGCTCGAAGGTGTCGAACAGGTGGCGCAGCTTTTCCATCTCTTCGGCCGAGGCGCTGTCCAGCAGGCGCGATTCGCCGGCCATCACGTAGGAATCCTCGGCCTCCTCCCGGTCCAGCGCCTTGTTGGCGAGGTCAAGGGCGGCCTCCAGGTAGCTGTCGATCTCGCTGCGCGCCTCCTGCATCTCGCGCACGATGTGCTCCTGCACCAGGCGCAGGGGCATGCCCGAGTAGCGCTGGTTGACCAGCCCGGCGGCGATGCGCAGTTCGTCCTCGGTGAAGGGCCGGCGGGTATGGATGATGCGGTTCTGCACCTCGCGCTCGTTCACCACCAGGATCACCAGCACGCGGTCGCCCGACAGCGGCAGGAATTCCACCTGGCGCAGCGCCTGCTCCTCGGGCCGCGGCACCGTCACCAGCCCCGCCTGGGCGGTGATGGCCGACAGCAGCGACGAGGCCGTCTGCACCAGCTCTGTCGAGGACTTGTCCGGGTGCAGTTCCGCCTGCAGCGTAGAGACCTCGCGCTGCCCGATCGGCTGCACCTGCAGCAGGGTGTCCACGAACAGGCGGTAGCCCAGCGCGGTAGGCACGCGCCCGGCTGAGGTGTGCGGCGATTGCAGGTAGCCGCGCTCCTCCAGGTCCGACAGCACGTTGCGGATGGTAGCGGCGCTGACGGGCAGGCCCGCCGCCTCGCGCAGCGTGCTCGACCCGACCGGCTGGCCGTCGCGGATATGCTGCTCTACCAGAACCTTGAGCAGTATGCCCGCGCGTTCGGAGATGTCACTGGATGCCATAACCACTCGATCCGTCGCTTACCGGCCGATTTTTATCACACTGCGTCAAAAACACAAAACTAACCCCGGCGGCCTTTTCAACGTACCAATGCAGCCGCTGCCAGTTACGGCAAGCGGCGGCCCGCGGGTCGCCTGCGCTGTTTATGCCGGCGGCCAAGTGGGGTATAACAGCAGCATAAATGGGGACAGACCACGTTTTCCCGTACCAGGGGACAGACCACGTTTTCCGGCTTCCCCGGAAACCGGGGTCTGTCCCCGGTTAGCCACCCGATCAGCCAGGGGCGCCAGCATGTTGAGCCACATCAGCATCACCTACTACACCATCGTCACCGACCTGGAGATGGATTTCGCCGCGGGCATGACCGTGATCACCGGCGAGACCGGCGCCGGCAAGTCGATCATGCTCGACGCGCTGGGCCTGTGCCTGGGCGACCGCGCCGACCCCAAGGCGGTACGCCCCGGCTGCGAAAAGGCGGAGATCATCGCCAGCTTCGACATCGGCGCCATCCCCCAGGCCGTGAGCTGGCTGGCCGAGCGCGACCTGGACGGCGGCGAGGAAGTACTGCTGCGCCGGGTGATCACCCGCGAGGGCCGCAGCCGCGCCTACATCAACGGCACCGCCTCCACCCTGCAGGACTGCGCCGAGCTGGGCGCCCTGCTGGTCGACATCCACAGCCAGCACGCGCACCAGTCGCTGCTGCGCAAACCCGTGCAGCGCGAGCTGCTGGATGCCTACGCCGGCCACCTGCCGCTGGCGCGGCAGGTTGAGCAGTGCGCCTCCGACAGGCTGCGCAGGAAGCGCGAGCTGGACCTGCTGGCGGGCTCGGGCGACGAGCGCAACGCGCGCCTGCAACTGCTCAGCTACCAGCTGGAAGAGCTGGACAAGCTGGCGCTGAAAGAAGACGAGCTGGCGCAGCTGGAACAGGAGCAGAAGCTGCTGGCCAATGCCGAGAACATCCTGCACTCGGCGCACCAGGCGCTGGAGCTGGCCGACCAGCAGGAGAGCGGCGTGCGCCAGGCGCTGCAGCTGCTGGCGGACGAGGTGCACGCCACCCGCGCCGCCGGCGACGCGCGCGAGCTGCTCGATTCCGCCGCCATCCAGCTGGCGGAGGCGCGCGGCGAGATCCAGCAACACATCGACGGCGTGGAGGTGGACCCGCAGCGCCTGACCGAGGTGCAGGACCGGCTGGAGGCCATCTACGACGTGGCGCGCAAACACCGCGTGATGCCCGAGCAGCTGCCCCAGCTGCACGCCGACCTGGCGCAGGAGCTGGCGGACCTGGAGGGCGGCAGCGCGCGCATCGAGGAGATGGAAAAGGAGATGGCCGAGCTGGCCGAGCGTTACCAGAAGGACGCGCAGAAGCTCGGCAGGCAGCGCCGCAGCGCCGGCAAGAAGCTGGTGAAGAACGCCGGCAAGATCCTCGCCTCACTGGCCATGGAACACTGCGTGCTGGAGATCGACCTGGCGAAGACGGGCAACCCCGACCCGCACCCCCACGGCCTGGAAGAGGTGGAGTTCCTGATCAGCACCAATCCCGGTGCGCCGACCCAGCCGCTGGGCAAGATCGCCTCGGGCGGCGAGCTGTCGCGCATCAGCCTGGCGATACAGGTGGTCACCGCCAACACGGCGACCGTGCCGAGCATGGTGTTCGACGAGGTCGACGTGGGCATCGGCGGCGCCGTGGCCGAGGTGGTGGGCAAGCTGCTGCGCGAGCTGGCGGGCGAGGCGCAGGTGCTGTGCGTAACCCACCTGCCGCAGGTGGCCGCCCAGGGCCACCAGCACCTGCAGGTAAGCAAGACCAGCGACGAAGCCTCGGTGGAGACACGCCTCGCCCGGCTGCAGGGCGACGACAAGGTGCAGGAAATCGCGCGCATGCTCGGCGGCGTCAAGATCACGAAGCAGACACTGGCGCACGCGAAAGAGATGTTGTCGGCGGCCGGCTAGCGGCGCGCCAGAAGAACCTACTTCTTGCGGACGTACAGGACGAGGGAGTGGTCGATCAGCTCGAAGCCGTGCTGCTCGGCGATCTCGTGCTGGCGCTGCTCTATCACCGGGTCGGTGAACTCGATCACGTCGCCGGTGGTCTCACAGATCATGTGGTCGTGGTGTTCGCCCTTGGCGAGTTCGAACACCGAGTGGCCGCTCTCGAAGTGGTGGCGGATGACGAGCTTGGCGCTTTCGAACTGGGTCAGCACGCGGTAGACCGTGGCCAGGCCGACCTCTTCCCCGGCGTCGCGCAGGGCGTCGTAGACCTCCTCCGCGCTCATGTGCTGGCGACCTTCCTTGTTCGCCTCCAGGATCTGCAGGATCTTCACGCGCGGCAGCGTGACCTTCAAACCCGCCTTGCGCAACTCCTGGTTTTGCTCAGCCATTTGACCGGGGCTTCTTTGCGGTTTCCATTGCAGGTATGATGCCACCCCATCAATGGAAGTGGAAGTTACTCCCGATGCGATTTCTCCTGGTGGGCATACTCACCGCTGTTTTAAGCGCCTGCGGCTTCATCGGCTTCCCCGGTGTCTACCGGATCGACGTGGAACAGGGCAACATCGTGACGCAGGAACTCGTCGACCAGCTCAAGCCCGGCATGAGCCGGCGCCAGGTGCGCTTCATTCTCGGCACGCCGCTGGTGGAGGATGCTTTCAACCAGGACCGCTGGGACTACGCCTACGTGCGGCGCAACGGCCAGGACGTGCTGGAGCAGTCGCGCCTGACGGTGATCTTCGACGGCGACTCGCTGGCCGAGATCCTCGGCGACCTGCAACCGGGCGGCGGCGAGGACGCGCCCGAGGAGTCGGAAGACGCGGCCTCCTGACGCCTGGCGCAACACCGCGAGCGCGCCGGCTCATAGCCACCCCACCCGCCCATGCCTGAACCCGCCGTCAACAGTCTCCATACTTTCCAGATGGACATCGTCCACGGCTGCCAGCTGCGCTGCGTGGGCTGCCCCAACTCCACCATCATGGACAAGGTGCAGCGCATCGACCCGGAACATTTCCGCGCGTGCCTGGCCAACGTCGACGTGAGCTTCGTCAAGCACTTCCGCCTGTTCAACTTCGGCGAACCGCTGCTGCATCACAACCTGGCGGAAATCTTCGCAATCATCGCCGAGCAGCCCTGGACGCCGGAGGAAACGGAGATCTCCACCAACGCCCAGTGGTGCGACTGGGACGACCTGGAACAGGCGCTGGCCATGGGCGTGCTGGACCGGCTGGTGGTGAGCTGCGACGGCGACGGCACACCGGAAGCGTACGAACGGCTGCGGCCGCCGTCGAAGTGGGACAAGCTGCTGGAGTTCCTCGAGCGCGCGGCGGACATACAGCAGCGCGTGGCGCCGGATCTCAACCTGATCACGCGCACCATCGTCGAAGACGAGGACGCCATGCGCCGCTGGGACGACGTGCTGCTATCGCGCGGCTGGACCCCGGAGTACCGCGACTGGAAGATACTGCCGGAGGCGCAGGAAAACCGCACTGGCCGCGACCTGCT
>JAWVYG010000164.1:0-6229 GCA_033722815.1 Halioglobus sp. | reverse complement strand
GCTGGCTGTTGTCGGCAGAACCGGCGCTGGACTGGGTGCCCGTGTCCAGGGTGGGCGGTATGCAGCGCGCCGAGTATGTGCGTGATGGCAGCAGCCCCGTAGCCGTGGCGCTGCAATACGATGATGGCATGCTGGAGGGCGCAGAGGTCATCGGCAGCAGCCGTGTCTTCGTACCGGCAGATGGTCCATGGCGGGTGATGGCCAGCGGCCAGGTGGAGCTGCAGCTGGGCGCCGGGAACGTGGTGGCGGACGAGGCGAGGCTGCGCGGCCCCGGCGGCGAGTTGTTCGCCTGGTCCTGGTACATCATGGGCTCGACCCTCACGACCAACGATTACCTGGCCAAGTTTCACCAGGCGGCGGCCAGTCTTGGCCTGGCCCCGCGCGGCATCGCCCGGGTGGTGGTTTACTCGCCGCGGCTGGGGGAGGACGATCCTGTGCAGGAGCGCCTGCGGCACTTTGTCAGCGCCCATGGCGAGACCCTGGTGGCCGACGTCCGGCGAGCCGCCACCACACCCTGATGGACGCCCCCCCGCTCATCGTACACATCATTTACTCGCTCAGCACCGGGGGACTTGAGAACGGCCTGGTGAACATACTCAACCGCTTTCCGGCCGGCCGCTATCGTCACGCCATTGTCTGTATTACGACCGCGGATGATTTTGCCCGCAGGATCACCGCCGACGGCGTAGAGGTGTACCAGATGCACAAGCGCCCCGGACATGACCTGGGGTTCTACGTGCGGCTGCGACGGCTTATACGGCAGTTGCGCCCGGCGATCGTGCACAGCCGCAACCTCGCGGCCCTGGAGTGCCAGCTGTGTACCCTGGGTATCGGCGGCCTCAAGCGGATTCACGGCGAGCACGGCAGGGAGGTCGGCGATCTCGATGGCAGTAATCGCAAATACCTGCTGTTTCGCCGCGTGATGCGCTTGTTTGTGGACCATTACATCGCCGTGAGCAGGGATCTTGCCGCGTGGCTGGTACAGCGCGTGGGGGTCCGCGAAGAAAGGGTGACCCAGGTCTACAATGGCGTCGATCATGACAGGTTCACACCTGAAACTGTGATTCCCTTGGCACTATTGCCGCAGTCCTGGCAGCGCTCAGGTGATATCGTGGTGGTTGGGACGGTCGGACGCCTGACCCCGGTCAAAGACCAGCAGCTGATCCTGCGGGCGGCCGCGGTGCTGCGGCAGACGCAGCCCGAGCTTTTTGCGCGCCTGCGTATCATGCTCGTGGGAGACGGTCCTTTGCGTCGACAACTGCAGGAGCTGATCGACACCGCCGACCTGGCAGATCACGTCTGGCTGGCCGGTGATCGCGACGACGTGCCGCAGTTGCTGCGTCTCATGGACGTGTTCGTGTTGCCGTCGCTGGGCGAGGGCATTTCCAACACCATTCTGGAGGCGATGGCCAGCGGCCTGCCGGTCGTGGCAACGGCGGTTGGCGGCAACCTGGAGCTGGTGCAGGACGGCGAGACCGGCGCATTGATAGCGGTCGGCGATGAACAGCAACTGGCGCAGTCGCTGGCGCAGCTGTTGCAGGACCCCGGCGAATGCGCTCGACGCGGCCGCGCCGCACAGGCCTTCGTCAGTGCAAAATTTGACTGGAACAAGACGGTGCTTGGCTACCTGGCAGTATACGACGGCTTGTCGGGCCCCTTGCAGCTTGCACCCACGGAGGCCGCGAACTGAGTCATGTGTGGTATAGCCGGACTGTTTGATCTGGACGGCGTCGAGGAGTTTGACCTCGACCTGCTGGCGCGCATGAACGATACCCAGGACCATCGCGGCCCGGATGAGCAGGGCTTCTTCGCGTTGCCCGGCGTGGCCCTGGCCCACAAGCGATTGTCTATAATCGACCTGTCCTCCGGCCAGCAGCCCATGCACAGCGCCGACGGACAGGTTACCGTTGTCTACAACGGCGAGATATACAACTTTGCGGACCTTGCCCGCGAGCTGACGGACCTGGGACTTGAGTTCCGCACGCGTTCGGACACGGAGGTTATCGTCAACGCGTGGCGGGCCTGGGGGGAACGTTGCGTCGACCGCTTCCGCGGTATGTTCGCCTTCGCCGTCTATGACCGGCAGCGACAGTGCCTGTTCCTGGCCCGTGACCGTCTCGGTATCAAGCCGCTGTTCTACTCCATGGTAGGGCAGGGCACGCTCGCTTTCGGGTCCGAGTTGAAAGTGCTCAAGGCCCATCCGGGTCTGCCCCGCAAGCTCAACGTACAGGCTGTAGAGGACTACTTCACCCTGGGTTACATCCCGGAACCGAAGACCATCTACGATGGCGTGTACAAGCTGCGCCCGGGACACACGCTGTTGCTGGAGCGCGGCAAACCCCTGCCGCAACAGCACGAGTATTGGGATGTGCCGTTCGCAAGCGTGCAGACGGGGTCCGAGGCGGAGCTCTGCGAGGAGCTTTTTACACGCATGCGCGAAGCGGTGGACATACGCCTTGTGTCGGAGGTGCCACTGGGTGCCTTCCTGTCCGGGGGTGTCGATTCCAGCGCCGTGGTGGCGGCCATGGCGCAGTTGCAGGACGACCCGGTGAATACCTGCGCGATCGGCTTCGACGTGCCACAGTTCAACGAGACCGATTTCGCGCGGCAGGTCGCAGAGCGCTACGCCACAAACCACCTGGAGCGCGTAGTCGCCAGTGATGATTTCGATCTACTCGATACACTGGCCGGCTTCTACGACGAGCCCTATGCCGACAGTTCCGCCATTCCGACCTACCGGGTATGCCAGTTGGCACGCGAGCGCGTGACCGTGGCCCTGTCCGGTGACGGCGGCGATGAGAACTTCGCCGGTTACCGGCGCTATCGCTGGCATATGAACGAGGAGCGCCTGCGCGGTGCGCTGCCGCTCGGTATCAGGCGGCCGGTATTCGGTGCGCTGGGAAGGCTCTATCCGAAGCTGGACTGGGCGCCGCGAATCTTCCGCGCCAAGACAACGTTCGAATCTCTCGCCCGCAATTCGGTGGAGGCCTATCTCCACTCCGTGTCGATTACCTCCGAAGCGCAGCGCGGTGCCATGTTCAGCCCTGCGCTGCGACGCGAGCTGCAGGGCTACCGGGCGGTCGAGACGTTCGATTACTACGCGGGCAGAAGCCCGACCGATGACCCGCTGTCGCTCATCCAGTATCTCGATATGAAGACCTACCTGGTGGGGGATATCCTCACCAAGGTAGACCGTGCGTCCATGGCCCACTCGCTGGAGGTTCGCGTGCCACTGCTGGACCACAAGTTCGTCGAGTGGGTTTCCGGACTTCCCGTGGATACCAAGCTGCGTGGCCAGGAGGGCAAGTACATCCTCAAGAAGGCGCTCGAGCCGCACCTGCCCAATGATGTGCTCTATCGCCCGAAAATGGGTTTCGGTGTGCCGCTTGGCAAGTGGTTCAGGGGGCCCCTCAAACAGCGCCTGCGGGAGTCGTTGCTGGAAGGGGGGCTGTCCGACACCGGCTTGTTCGAGGCCGCTTACCTCGAGCGGCTGGTCAATGAGCACCAGTCGGGGCTGCGTGAACACAGCGCGCCGCTGTGGTCGCTGATGATGTTTCAGGCGGCGATCGCAGGGGATGACTTCGGGTTGCAGTGATGCCTGTGATCCTGCGAGAGCGAGATGGCGGCAGCCGGCACTCCCGGCACGGAGGTGAGCATGCCTGACGCGCCGCTGCGCCTTGGCCTCGTCGGTCCGTTGCCTCCACCCAACGGCGGCATGGCGATGCAGACCCTGCAGCTGCAGCGACTGCTTGCGGGGGAGGGCGTCCGCGTGGAACTCGTGCAGACCAACGCGCCGTATCGCCCGCGTATGATCGGCCGGGTGCGGGGAGTGCGGGCGCTGTTTCGCCTGCTGCCCTACCTGGTGCAGCTCTGGCGGCTGGCCGGCCGGGTCGATGTCGTGCACCTGATGGCGAATTCCGGCTGGTCATGGCAGCTTTTCGCGGCGCCCGCGATCTGGATAGCGCGCTTGCGCGGCACCCCGGTCGTCGTCAATTACCGCGGAGGTGAGGCGCGGGAGTACCTGGCCAGGTCCCTGCGCTGGGTGAAGCCGACCCTGGATCGCTGCTCCAGTCTCGTCGTTCCCAGCGGTTTCCTGCGCGAGGTGTTCGCTGAGTTCGGTGTGTCGGCCAGGGTCGTCCCCAACATCATCGATCTCGAAGCCTTCAGGCCGGCGGAACGCGACTCTCGGGGCGATACCTTCAACCTTGTCGTAACGCGCAACCTCGAGGCCATTTACGGGCTGGATACCGCCATACGCTCCCTGGCAATCGCGCGCCAGCGGCAGCCACAGCTGAGGCTGCATATAGCCGGCAGTGGTCCGCAGTTGGGCCAGTTACAGGCGTTGGCCCGCTCCGAGGGGGTCGAGGAGGCGGTTTTCTTCCTTGGCAGGCTCGAACGAGGTGCGGTGATCGATCTCTATGCCGCTGCGGATGCCATGCTCAATCCGACCCGCGTGGACAATATGCCCAACTCGGTTCTGGAGGCGCTGGCCTGTGGCCTGCCCGTCATCTCCACACGGGTAGGCGGCGTGCCCTTTATCCTCGAACACGGGCGCAATGCGCTGCTGGTGCCCCCCGATGATCCGCAGGCGATGGCGGATGCCGTGGAGGCGCTGGTACGTGATCGCGACCTGCGCCAGCGACTGCGTGAAGAGGGCCGGCGGGAGGTTGAGCAGTACAGCTGGGAGCGGGTCGGCCCCCAGTGGCTCGACCTGTATCGGCGGCTGGAGGCGGCAGCTTGAGTCTCTACACCACGCTGGTGGCCTCCGCACTCTTCCCGCTGCATGAGCGCCTCAAGCGTCACAGCACGGTGCGCGTAGAGCGCGCCATGGAGAAGACCCAGTGGTACTCGCCGGATGAGATCGCGAATCTCCAGCTTGCTCGCCTGCGCGACTTCCTGCACAGGATCGGTCGAGACGTGCCCTACTATCGCGAGCTGTTCCGGCAGCTATGCTTTGATCCCGCCCGGCTCGCCTCGCTGGAAGATCTGCAGGCACTGCCCCTCACCGGCAAGCCGGACATTCGCGACAATTTCGACGCGCTGGTCTCGGAACAGGCGGGCACACTGGAGAAATTCAGCACCGGCGGCTCCAGCGGCGAGCCGCTGATTTTTTACCGCGGCAAGGAGCGTGTCAGCCACGACGTGGCGGCCAAGTGGCGCGCCACTCGCTGGTGGGATGTCGATATTGGCGACACCGAAGTCGTGATCTGGGGTTCGCCGATAGAACTCGGCGCCCAGGACCGCGTGCGCCTGCTGCGCGACAAGATGCTGCGCACACACCTGCTCTCGGCATTCGAAATGTCGAATGCCAACATGCTGGAGTTCACTCAGCGCCTGCGCCAGCTGCGTCCACGCATGCTGTTTGGCTACCCGTCCTCCATTGCACTGCTGGCCGAGTACGCCAGCGCCAATGGTTACCGGGTCGACGATCTCGGCATCAAGGTGGTATTCGTTACCTCCGAGCGGCTGTACGAGCACCAGCGGGAGTTGATAGAGCGCGTTTTCGGCTGCCCGGTGGCCAACGGTTATGGCGGCCGCGATGCCGGCTTTATCGCCCACGAGTGCCCCGAGGGCGGGATGCATATCACTGCCGAGGATATCGTGGTAGAGATTGTCGATGACGACGGCAAGGTCCTGCCGCTCGGCGAGCGGGGAGAGATCGTGATAACGCACCTCGCGACGGCGGACTTCCCGTTTGTGCGCTACCGCACGGGTGATGTTGGCTGCCTCAGCGACGAGGTCTGCCGCTGTGGTCGCGGGTTGCCCCTGCTGGGCGATATCGATGGGCGTACCACAGACTTCGTCCATGCGGCGGACGGCACCGTGCTGCACGGCCTGGCGCTCATTTATATTCTGCGCGAAATGCCTGAAATACGCGAGTTCAGGATTATCCAGGAATCGCTCACACAGATCACGCTGCAGCTGGCCACCTCCACGCAGGACAGGGAGGTGCTGGAATCCCATGTCAGCCGGCAATTCCGGCGACGCCTGGGCGACGCCGTGATGGTAGAATTCGATTACGTGGACCAGGTTCCACGGGAAGCGTCGGGGAAATTTCGCTATGTTGTCAGCCGAATCTGACGAGGGGTCCCGGGGGGCGGACTAGTGCGCGACATACTGATTACAGTGATGGTGTTCAGCCTGTTGCCGTTTATCCTGCGCAACGCATGGCTGGGCGTGCTGGCCTGGTCGTGGCTGAGTTACATGAATCCCCACCGACTCGCCTGGG
>JAWVYG010000163.1:0-6283 GCA_033722815.1 Halioglobus sp. | reverse complement strand
AGCTGCGCGGCGCGCCGCTGCTGCAGACCTACCTGACCGCCGGCACGGGCTACGGCCTGGAGCCGGACTGGCGCCACGGGATGCACCAGGGCGAACTTGTGGTGCAGGGACTGGACTGGAGCGCCACGCAGGACGCGGACAAGATGCTGGGCCTGGTGGAGACACCGGCGCGCTTCCAGCTGGGCGACGAGGTCGGTTACGGCATGATGGAGTTCGGTTTCTGGAGCCAGTTCGACAAGTATATGTAAGTGCCGGGGCCGGACGGCTGCAGCTTCAGAAGTACCCCGCCATCATGTCGTCGAATTCCCAGAAGGCGCGCAGCGACAATACCTTGCCGTGGGCATCGACCCGGTACAGCATCACCAGCTCACAGCGCGCCACCGAGCCATCGGCGCCCCGTGTGGTGATGGTGCCGACGTTGGCGCACTCGTCACCCGCGGCGAAGGATTCGCGTATGTGAAAGCGCACGTCTCCCTGGGCGATGACGTTGTCGTAGAACTCGGTAATCGCCGCAATGCCGCGGTGGCCCTTGCCCTCCGGGTCGAGCGGCGAGATACCGACCGGGTCCTGCAGCAGTCCGTCGTCGTGCCACATCGCAAGCCACGCCTCCCGGTCCTTGCCCTGCACGGCGGCAATCGACTTCATGGCGGCGGTGCGCGCCGGGTGTTCACGTTTGGATTCCAGGTAGGCAAGTGACATGTCGATCTCCTCATAAGCAGCAGTTCAGAAAATACTCCGTTCGACGACAGCTTGCACCTGTATTGGCCGGCCATGTTACAGAAGCCTGAACCACCGTCTCTTTTCCCGCTGCCCATAAGGCGCCGGAGAAGGCCGTCACCTATACTTGCGCCCTGATCAACGAGCAAACTCACACGGGGTAACGACATGGCACGACTCGCAGGAAAGGTAGCAATTGTCACCGGGGGATCACGCGGCATGGGTGAGGCCACGGTCAGGCTGCTGGTCAAGGATGGCGCACGGGTGGTGATCGGCGACGTGCTGGACGAGCCCGGCGAGGCGCTGGCCACTGAGCTGGGCGACGCGGCGGTGTTCGTACACATGGACGTCACCAGCAAGGATGACTGGGACAAGGCAGTCGACGCGGCACAGGGTCTGGGCAAACTGCAGGTGCTGGTCAACAACGCGGCGATCGTCATGCAAAAGACCATCATGGACACCAGCGAAGAGGAGTTCATGAACATCGTGCGCATCAACCAGCTCGGTGTCTTCCTGGGCATGCAGTCGGTCTTCGAGTCGCTGAAGGCGAACGGCGGCGGCTCCATCATCAACGTGTCCTCCATCGACGGCCTGCAGTCGAAGAACTCGCTCACCGCCTACTCCGGCACCAAGTGGGCGGTGCGCGGCATGACCAAGGCCGCCGCGCTGGAGATGGGCAAGTACAACATCCGCGTCAACAGCGTCCACCCCGGCGGTATCTACACCTCCATGCACGGCAAGGAATTCATGTCGCGCGAGGATGCCGACCAGTTCTACCAGCGCCATCCCCTGCCCCGGGTCGGGATGCCCGAGGACGTCGCCGCGCTGACGGTCTTCCTGGCGGGCGACGAGGCCGCCTACAGTACCGGCTCCGAGTTTATCGCCGACGGTGGCTGGCACGCCGGGCTGGTGGAGGAGGCGCTGCCGCAGCTGTGACGCGGCTTTGTAACCAGCACGGAGAGACACTATGTTCAACGGCATCACCTATGACTATTCGGGTGCGCAGGTGCTGGTCACCGGCGGCACCAGCGGCATCGGGCTGGCCTGCGCCAGCGGCTACCGCGACGCCGGTGCCGACGTCATCGTCACCGGCCGCAAGGCCGACGCCGGGGATTACGAGGCGGACCTGTCCGGCGTGCAGTACCGCCAGCTGGACGTCGGCGACCGCGATGCCCTGCTGGATCTCGCAGGGTCGCTGCATGCGCTCGATATTCTCGTCAACAACGCCGGCGGCACGCTCGGCAACGAGTGGGAACACGACGGCTTCGACGAGTCCATGGACATCAACCTCGGCAGCGTCTTCCACCTGAGTACGGCCTGCAAGGACCTGCTGGCGGCGAGCGAATTCCCCGGCGGCGCCAGCGTCGTCGGTATCGCCTCCATGACCTCCTACTTCGGCTTCGAGTGGGCGCCGGCCTACGGCCCGGCCAAGGCGGGACTGGTGCAGCTGATGAAAACGCTGGGCATGAGCTGGGGCACCCTGGGCATTCGCGCCAACGCGGTGGCCGCGGGCCTCACGCGCTCCAACCTCACCGCGCCGATGCTCGACCACATGCAGGACATGGTCGACGAGACACTCAAGCGCCAGGGCCTGAAACGTACCGGGGTACCGGAAGACATCGCCGCCGCTGTGCTGTTCCTCACTTCCCCCGCCGCTGCATGGGTGACCGGCCAGACGCTGCCGGTGGACGGCGGCTTTACCATCGGCATGAGCTGACGGCTTAAAATCCCTCCGGGCGGGGTCGCCAGGCCGCGCGTGCGGCGCTCCTACCCCTGGAAGGGAAACACCTGGGGAATCAGGAAGATCACCACCGCCGAGTACACCAGCGACACCGGCAGTCCCGCGCGCAGGTAATCGCGGAACTCGTAACGGCCGAGGTTCTGCACCATCAGGTTGGTGGTGTAGCCGTAGGGTGTCATGAAGCTGGCGCTGGCGCCGTAGGCCACCGCCATGACAAAAGGCATGTGGCTGACACCGTAGCTCTCGGCGAGCCCGAAGGCCACGGGGAAGGCCAGCGCCGCGGCAGCGTTGTTGGTCATGGTCTCGGTCAGCAGCAGCGTACCGAGGTAGATACCGAACATCGCACCCCAGGGCCCGAGGGCGGCCAGGTTGCTGTGCAGGGCCCCCGCCAGCACCTCCACCAGCCCTGAGTTTGACAGCGCCTGTGACAGCGTCAGCGCCGAGGCGATGATCAGCCAGAGCTCGAAGGGAAAGCGCCGGCGCAACTCCGCGCTGCTGACCACGCCAAGCACCAGCATGGCCACGAGCAGCCCCGCCACTCCCTTGATGAGCGGCACGATCTCCAGGGTCGCCAGCGCAATGACCAGGAACAACCCCGCCGTGATCAGCGAATTCTGCAGCGGCGTGACGCGCGCCTCCCCCACCTCCTCGTCGATGATGGCGAAATTTTTGCCGAGGTTCTTGCGCTCGTTGAAGTCCGGGCCCACCGCCAGCATCATGCTGTCGCCGGCCTGGATCCTGATGTTGCCCAGTTTGCCTGAAAGGCGTTTGCCGCCCCGGCGCATGCCCACGACCGCCGCGTCGAACTGGGAACGAAACGCGCTCTCCCTGATGGTACGGCCCTCGATGGTGGCGTTGGGCATGACGATCACCTCGATCATGTTCTCCCGCAGGAGGCCTTCCTCCACCGCGAACAGCTGCAGCCCGTCGAACTGCTCCAGTGCCTGCACCTGCTTGATGTCGCCCGAGAAGATCAGCCTGTCGCCGGCGCGGATACGCTGCTGCGGCGCCACCGGCGAGATCAGGTAGCTGCCGCGCACGATCTCCACCAGGAACAGGTCTTCCATGTCGCGCAGCTTGTTCTCGAGGATCGTCTTGCCGACCAGGCTCGACGCCTCGCTGACCTCCGCCTCGATCACGTACTCGTTGATATCCAGGGGCTCCATACTGCCCGCCGGCAGCAGGCGCGCGCTCAGCAGGATCACGGCCAGGCCGGCCGCGGTGGCGGTGAGACCTACGGCAAAAAAATCGAAGAAGGCAAGGCCCTGCCCCGTCGCGTCCTCCAGGAAACTGCTGACGATCAGGTTGGTGGACGTGCCGATCAGGGTCATCGTGCCGCCCAGTATCGCCGCGTAGGACAACGGGATCAGCAGCCGCGAGACCGGGTGGTGGCGATTACTGCGCACCGTCTGCGCCAGGGTGGCTACCACCGCCGTGTTATTGACCAGCGCGGAGAAGAACGCCGTAATCGCGCCCAGGCGCAGCACGCTGCCGGTGTAATTCTTCGTGATCAGCGAGTGCGACAGGCGCGACAGCCAGCTGAGTTTTTCCAGGCCGGTGGACACGAGCAGCAACAGCACCAGCGTGACGACACCGGTATTGGTCGCCTTGGCCAGCACCTGCTCCGTTTGCACGAGGCCGCTAAAATAGGTGATAAGCATGGCGCAGACAAAAATCCACACCGCCCGCCAGTGAGTGAATATCAGGCAATACAACAGTGTGACGAAGAGGCCGGCAACCAGCCACTGGTCAAACATTGGGCAATTCCGCGTTCCGATTCTTATCGTTGCGCAAAGCATACGCGTTCGAAGGGTACAGCCACAATAGCCCACCAAGTCCGGCGGGCCGCGTAACCACTGCAATGACAGGCTAAACCTTGTTCTAAGGCAGTGGTATTATCTTCGCCTGGACCTGCAGCCATACCGGGACACCCGATGCCAGGCGACACCGGCAACAAGCACGCACACCGCTCGTCAGTCACCCGCACGCGTTTTATCGAGGCGGCGCAGGAGCTGTTCGCCGGCCGCAGTATCGACGCCGTATCGCTGAACGAGATCACCGTCGCGGCCGGACAGAAGAATCGCAACGCGCTGCAGTACCACTTCGGCAGCCGCGACGGTCTGCTGCAGGCGATCATCGATCACCATGCCGCCAGCGTGCACGCACTGCGCGCCGCCTGGCTTGCAAAGCTCGAGGGAGACATGCCACCGGCACGCGCCGCCGCGCGCGGGCTCGTCGTGCCCCTGGCGCAACACATCGAGAATGACCCGTCCGGGGTGTACTACGTGAAGATCCTGTCACAGCTGGCGGCGCTGAACAGCGAGGTGGTCAACCCCGCCAGCCGCTCGACGCTGAGTTTCCAGAGCGAGGAGGGCCTGGCGCCGCTGATCGCCGACGCGCTGGCACACCTGCAACCCGACGAGGCCCGCCGCCGCATGTTCCTGATGGTGAGCATCACCTTCCACGGCCTCGCTGACGCCTGCCGCGCGGCGGAGTCGGCGGCTATCGCCCGCGCCCTGGCGGATCGCGAGCAGCTGTTCGAGCAGGTCGCCGTCGCCGTGGAGGCGCTGCTGGCAGCGCCGGGGCTGCAAACCTGAGGTCGTCGCGCTACAGCCGGGAGCGACTGGAGTACTTGAGAGCGTTCCGCAACGTTGCAATTGGTCAGGGCGGGGGCTTGTACCAGATCGGCGACGACCACGCGCGCTCCTGGACTACCGGCCGGTGCTCCGGCGCGCAGCAGCCCTCGAGGCCCTCGCCGATGGTCTCCGGCCGCCGGCAGTCCACCTGCTTGGCCACGCAGATACGCTGGCTCCAGCGACAGCTGGGATTTTCTACCACGCGCGAGTAGTAGTAGGCGCGCTCCGAGGGGTCGAAGTCCTCGTCGACCCAAACCGTGCACAGCTGGTCGAAGCCGCTGCCGCGGGGTTCGCAGGTACGCGTGTCCACGGCGGCGCCGTTGCGCGGATCGCCGGCGATGTCGAACACCCGCTCCCGGTAAACACCCCGGGCGTCGATACTGCCCTTGATGACCTGCAGGCGCTGCAGCGGCATACCCGGGCTGACGTCCGTACCGACATCGCGGTTGGCGGCGACGAAGAAGCGCGGCTTGCCGCCCGCGGGCGCCGCCCCCATGTCACCACCCATGGGCACCCCGCCGGCGTAGGCCTGCTCTATGCGGTCTGCATCCAGGCACATGTGCTCGTCGTAGTCCCAGCCGGCAAAGAAACGGCTGACGATGCGCGGACCGCTGGTGCCGTAGGTCTCGCGGCGGCGCATCGCGTCGAACAGTGCGTCGCGGCTGTTCTCCTCGGCCCACACGACTGCCAGCCCGCCCGGATTGTACTCCAGCTTGTCGGGCAGGCCCGGCGGCACCTCGTCCGGGGCCGGCACCCCCGCCCCGCCGTGACCGGGAAATTCGCTCTCGCTCGTGGCGCCGGGCGCGCCCAGGTGCGTATCGGTGCTGGCGATGAAGCCGAATTCGAAGGGGTTCACACCCAGGCGCTGCTCGATCGCGATGCCCCGCCCCAGTACCTCGCGCACGAAGCCGGTGTCGGGCCGCGGCGGCCGGTCGATGCCGGCGATGTTGTCCAGCGGCAGCTGCTCGAATGCGCACAGTTCGTCGACCGACTCGCCGGGCCGGAAGAAACACTCCGACGCACCCTTGTGCTGCATGATCTCGACCACCGGCTCCATGCGCCGGCGCAGCTCGGCATACTCCGCGGTCATGTCCGCTCCGTCTTCCGTCGAATCCGCGAACATGAGACCACCGCTGAGGTTGGAATTGTGCGGAATGGTCAGCGCCTCGCAGCCGGAGCCTGCGTCGTT
>JAWVYG010000162.1:0-6297 GCA_033722815.1 Halioglobus sp. | reverse complement strand
TTCTCCCGCGCCATCGTCCACAGCGCCTGCAGCGTGTACATGGCGCTGCCGTCCGCCTCCAGTGAAATGACCTTGCGCCCGGGGCAGGCGATGGCCGCACCCACCGCGGCCGGCAGGCCCCAGCCGATCGCACCCCCGGTGAGGTTGAGCAGGTCGTGGCCGCGCGCGGTGGTAGTGTACATGGAGATGAACGTGCCGCTGGTGTTGGATTCGTCGACGACAACGGCGTCCTCCGGCAGGTGATAGGCGACGGCCTGGGCCGCGGCATTGACATCGAGATCGCCCGACGGCAGCTCGGGAAGCCCCAGCGGGTGCACGGTGGGTTCCAGCCCGGCGGCGTCGAGCCTGTCCACCAGGGCGTCCAGCACCTGGTCGACGTCGTCATCGGGGCCGGCGAGTTCGGTGAGCGTGCAGTCCGGTGACGCCATCTCGCTGGGCACGTTGGGATAGGCGAAGAACGACACCGGCGGCAACGCGCCGACCAGGATCAGCTCCTCCACGTCCTTGATATGGTCGATGGCCAGCTCTGCGAGGTAAGGCAGGCGATCGATGACCGCACTGCCCTCCCCGCGCCGCACCCGCGGCGGGAAGACATCGGTGGATACGCGCGCGCCGCTGGCCTGGCCGATCCGGCTCAGGGCGTGCCCGCGCCGGTTGCTCACCTCGCAGCCGCCGATCATGATCATGCAGTTGCGGCCCGAACGCAGCTTCTCCACCACCTCGTCGATACGCGCGGCGGCGACGCTCTGCGGCGGCTCCACGCTTACCTTGCCCTCGGCGCCGTTGGGATTATCGCCCCAGGAGACATCGGCCGGCAGCATCAGGGTCGCCACCCGGTTGTGCCCCGCCTGGCGCACGGCCTCGGCGGCATCGCGGGCAATCTCTTCCGGCGACGCCGACGTGTGCACCCAGTGGGACACAGGGCCGACGATACCCTCGATGTCGGACGTCAGCGGCGCGTTGTACTTCACGTGGTAGGTCGCGTGGTCGCCGACGATATTCACCATGGGCACATTACCCTTCTTGGCATTGTGCGTGTTGGCCAGCGCGTTGCCGAACCCGGGGCCCAGGTGCAGCAGCGTCGAGGCGGGCTTGCCGGCCATGCGCGCGTAGCCGTCCGCGGCGCCGGACAATACGCCCTCGAACAGGCACAGCACACAGCGCATGCCCTCCACCTCGTCCAGGGCGGCGACAAAGTGCATCTCCGATGTGCCGGGATTGGTAAAACAGACCTCGATGCCGTTATCGATCAGCGTGGTCAACAGGCTCTCTGCACCGTTCATGCATTGTTCTCCGTCAGTTATTGCAATGGGTCAGCTCGCGGACAGCTGTTCCGCGGGAAATATCTTGTTGGGATTGAGAATATTCTTGGGGTCGAGCATCTTTTTCAGGCTCATCATCAGCTGCAGCTCCGGGTCGCTGCGGCTGCGATGCAACTGCTCGCGCTTGCTCAGGCCGATACCGTGTTCCGCCGACACGGAGCCCGCGTATTTTTCCACCGTACCGTACAGCAGTTCCTGTATGGCCTCGTGGTCGAAGTTCTCGAAGTTGGTATTGCCCAGGTTGACGTGCAGGTTGCCGTCGCCCAGGTGGCCGAAGAATACGCAGATGCGGTCGTCGTGTTGCGCCATCGCCGCGCGGATGTCTTCCACGAAGGCCTCCATGCGATCGATCGTGACGCTGATATCGAACGGGATGAACGGCCCGAGGCTGAAAAAGCTGAGCACGTCGTCGCGAATCTCCCAGATCGCGTTGCGCTCGGCCTGGGACTGGGCCAGTACGGCGTCGTCCACCAGCCCCTCTTCCATGGCGCCGGCGAGCACCGCCTGGAAGCGCTCGGCGTCGGCTTCCGGCTCCGAGCCGCGCGTCTCGACCACCACGTAGTGGCCGCTGCCGTGGGGCAGCGGCGGCTTGTGCAGGCTGCCTTCCCGGGTGACGAAATCGTAGAACTCCGGCCACATCACCTCGAACGCGCACAGGGTGCCCGCGGTGTGGCTGTCGAGGTAGCGCAGCAGCGCGGCCACCGAGGAAAAGTCCTCCACGGCGAGCAGCGCCGTGTTCTGGCTCTTCGGCTGTGGGCGCAGTCGCAGCACAACGCGGGTGATCACACCCAGCGTACCCTCGGCACCGATAAACCACTGGCGCAGGTCGTACCCCGTGTTGTTCTTGAGCATCTTGTTGAGATTGCTGACCACGGTGCCGTCGGCGAGCACGACCTCGAGCCCCAGCACCATGTCGCGCGTCATGCCGTAGCGGATCACCATGTTGCCGCCGGCGTTGGTGGCCACGTTGCCACCCACGGTAGCGCTGCCGCGGGCACCCAGGTCCAGGGGCAGGAGCAGGTCGTGCTCTTCCGCCGCCTCCGCCGCGACCTGCAGCACGCAGCCGGCCTGTACGGTCATGGTGCGGTTCGCGGTGTCGATCTCCTCGATCGCGTTCATGCGCTCCAGGGACAACCCGAACTCACCGCCGGTCTCGAAATGGCCGTTGGCCAGGCCGGTCTTGCCGCCCAGTGGCACGAGCGCCTGCCCGGCCTCGCTGCAAAACTGCAGCACCTGTGCGACCTGTTCGGTGCCGGAGGGTTTGAGGATCACGTCCGGCAGTATATCGTCGGCCTCCTCGCGCACGCCCTTCTCACCGAGAAGATCGCGCAACTGCTCCAGTAGTGCCTGCTCTGCCACCGTCATCGTTCTCACTGCCGTATCCAGTCGAGTAAGAATAGATCAAGCGCCGCGCGCTGGCCATGCGTACTCCACCCGGCGGCATTTACTCCCTATAATGGTCCACTGCAGCTTCCACGGGGACAACAACAATGTCGACAACAACCTCCGCCGCGCCCCCTGTCGACGACGGCAGCGGTTTCCTGGGCCACCCGCGCGGCCTGTTCATCTGTTTCGCCACCGAGCTCTGGGAGCGCTTCTCCTTCTACGGCATGAAGGCCCTGCTGTTGCTCTACCTGACCAAGTACCACCTGTTCACTGACGCCAACGGCCTGGAGGTGCTGGGCAGCTATGCCGCCCTGGTCTACGCCATGCCCGTCATTGGCGGCCTGCTGGCTGACCGCTACCTGGGCATGCGCAAGGCGGTGATCTTCGGCGGCATCCTGCTGGCAATGGGTCACATCGGCATGGCGGTGGAGGGAGAACAGGCGCGGCAGGTCGGCGACCGCGTGGTGCGCGATGACCGCGCGCTGGAGGTGTTCTATTTTTCCCTGGCACTCATCGTCGTCGGCGTGGGATTCCTGAAACCCAACATCTCGACCATTGTCGGGCGCCTGTACACCCCGGAGGACCCGCGGCGCGACAGCGGCTTTACCATCTTCTACATGGGCATCAACATCGGCGCGTTCGCGGCGACGCTGCTGTGCGGCTACCTGGGCGAGACGCTGGGCTGGAGCTATGGGTTCGGCGCCGCGGGCATCGGCATGCTGCTGGGCCTGGCCACGTTCATGTGGGGCCAGCGCTACCTGCACGGCATAGCCGAGCCGCGCAACCCGGAGCTGCTGCGGCAGCGCACCGTCATCGGCCTGAGCCGGGAGTGGATCATCTACCTTTGCTCCGCCGTGGCCGTGGTCGCGGCGTGGCAGATGCTGCAGTTTCACGGCGCGGTGGGAGTCCTGCTGAACGCGCTGGCGCTGGCGGTACTCATCGGCCTTGGCTGGTTCATCACGTTCCGCTGCGACGCGGTGGAGCGCTCGCGCATGATCGTGCTCATCATCCTGACCATGTCCACCGTCGTGTTCTGGGCCCTGTTCGAACAGGCCGGCGCCTCGATGACGCTGTTCGCGGACAGGGTCTCTGACCGCATGCTGTTCGGCATCCAGCTCAATGCCTCCCAGTTCGGTTTCCTCAACCCGCTGTTCATCTTTACGCTGGCGCCGCTGTTCGCCTGGTTGTGGACCGCGCTGGCCCGGCGCGGGCTGGAACCCAGCACACCGGTGAAGTTTTCACTCGGCATCGCCCAGGCCGGGCTGGGATTCGGCGCACTGGTGATCGGCGCCTCCATGCCCAACGAGGCCGGCCTGGTCGCCGGCTTCTGGCTGATCCTGGCCTACCTGCTGCACACGACCGGCGAGCTGTGCCTGTCGCCCGTGGGCCTGTCGGCAGTCACCAAGCTGTCCGTGCCCAGCGTGGTCGGCGTGATGATGGGCTCCTGGTTCCTGGCCACGGCCTACTCGGAGTTCGTCGCTGCGCAGCTGGCGAAGCTGGCCGCGCAGAACACCGTCGACGGCACGGTGACGGATGTCGCCGCGGCGCTGGCCAGCTACACTGACCTTTTTACCAACCTGCTGTATACAGGGGTTGCCGTGGGCTTCGCACTACTGTTGCTGTCTCCATTGCTGAGAAAAATGAGCCACGGCATCCACTGAGCAACTGCGCTCGCCGGGGCGGGCATCGAGGAGGAAAATCATGGCGGAACGCGAGTTTGACATCATCGTCTGGGGCGCCAGCGGCTTCACCGGACAGCTGGTCGCGGAGTACCTGGCCGCAACCTACGGCGTCGACGGCGACCTGCGCTGGGCCATGGCGGGCCGCAACGAGGCAAAACTGAAGGACGTGCTGCGCACCGTCGCGCCCGGCGCAAAGGACAGCCTGCCGCTGGTTATCGCGGACAGCGCCGACCGCGCGAGTCTCGACGCGATGGTGGCCCGGGCCAACGTCATCTGCACGACAGTGGGGCCCTATGCCAAATACGGCACACCGCTGGTCGAGGCCTGCATCGAAGCCGGCACCGACTACTGCGACCTCACCGGCGAGGTGCAGTGGATGGCGCGCATCATCCCCGAGTACCAGGCAGCCGCCGAGGACAGCGGCGCCCGCATCGTCCATACCTGCGGCTTCGACTCCGTACCCTTCGACATGGGCGCGTGGCACCTGCAGCAGCTGATGCACGAGAAACACGGCGTGTACGCGAAACACATCAAGGGCCGCGTGGTCGGCAGCCGCGGCGGCGCCAGCGGCGGCACCATTGCCAGCATGCTGAACATGATGGACGAGGCAAAATCGGACTCGGGCCTGATGAAGCGGGTCGCCGATCCCTACGTCCTGTATCCCGAGGGCGTGGCCACCGGCCCGGACAAGCCCGACCAGCGCGGTGCGGTGTACGACGAGACCTTTGGCCAGTGGACGTCCCCGTTTATCATGGCGGCCATCAACACCCGGGTCGTGCGGCGCACCAACGCGCTGCTGGGACTCCCCTGGGGCCAGGATTTCCGCTACGACGAGGCGATCCTGAACCGCTCCCGCACCCAGGCCAGCCTGGTCAGCATGGGCATGGGCGCGGGCATGCTGACAATGGCCCTCGGGCCGACGCGCAAGCTGGCCCAGCGTTTCCTGCCGCAACCCGGCGAGGGACCGGACGCGGGAACCCGGGAGTCGGGCTACTACGAGCTCCTCTTCCACGGCATCCATCCCAGCGACCCGGGCTGCGACATGCGCCTGCGGGTCTACGGCGACATGGATCCGGGCTATGGCTCCACTTCACGCATGCTGGGCGAGGCGGCGGCCTGCCTGGCGGTGGACAAGGCCATTACCGGGGGCGGTTTCTGGACGCCGGCAAGCGCGCTGGGGCAGGCCTACCTGCAGCGCCTGCAGGACAGCGCGGGACTCACTTTCGAGCCGGTCGCCATCCCCGGCTAGCCCCCACTCTCCCGCGCTGGAAAAGGGCGCGGAAACCCCGTACATTCCCTGTCATAAGGTACACAGGGGGCATTTGCGGGCCTGCAGCGGTCACCAGACCTGCACGAACGGCTGCGCAAAACAGACTGCGGGTTGAATAAGTTTAACCTGACGTTCAGCGGCGAAATCCTCTCGGACAGGGATCCGGGGGATGTCAGGCTGCGCTTTGCCGAAGCCTTCAGTATCGACGATCCGCAGCGCCTCGAGCGCTTCTTCAGCGGCGACACCATCATCCTGCGGCGCAACCTCGAACGTAAGGCCGCCGCCCAGTGCTACCAGGAAATGCGCGACATCGGCGTAGTGGCGGAGCTGGTAAAAATCCCCCCGGAACAGCTGGCGCAGGAAGAGCGGTCGCGCCAGCGCCGCCATGCGCAGCAGCAGGCCCGCCGCGCGGCCGAGGAAGCCGAGCGCAGGCGGCTCGAAGAGGAGCGCCGCGCACGCGAGGCGGCAGAAGCCGCGGCGAGGCGGGAGCGGGAGGCCGAACTCAGGCGGCAGGAAGAAGAGCGCAGGCTGGAAAGTGTTATGCCGGCCAGCAACAATGTGGGATTCAGGAGCGCCTACCTGTGTATTGCCGATTTTAAAGCCACCGGGGATATCGGAGAGGAGACCGGGGAAGTGA
>JAWVYG010000161.1:0-6317 GCA_033722815.1 Halioglobus sp. | reverse complement strand
GTGCAGGTGGTAGGCGCGTGCACAGGGCACGTCCCTCTCCTGCAGCCTCGCAATGGCCTCCTCCACCGGCACCTGCGCCGCGGCAGCGGCCACCGCGGTCATGGTCTCCAGCACCAGCTCGCCGTTCACGCTGCGCTCGGCAATCGTGGCCAGGCGGGGATCGCTGGAGTCCACGCCGAAGGCGTCGCAATAACCGTGGAAATGGTGATCCTTCACCGGCGCCACCTGCCCGTAGCCGTCGCTGAAGCGCACCAGCGGCACACCGCGGGACAGGGCGATGCCGGGCTCCGCGTCCGGTTCGCGAAAGGCCGCCGTGGACGCCACGTCGGGCCACAGGAAACTGGTGACCGCGTCCACCATCGCCAGGCGCACGTGTTGCCCGCCGGCGCCCCTCTCCCGCGCGAGCAGCGCCGAGGTGATCGCCTGGCAGGCGTACATGGCCGTCATCTTGTCGCCGAACAGCTGGTAGTACTGGCACGGCTCACCGGTCTGCGTATCGGCCTGGCTGAGCGCCACCCCGGCGAAGGCCTGGATCACGTTGTCGTAGGCGGGCCTGCCCGCCATCGGCCCCTCGTGGCCGAATCCCGATACCGACAGGTACACGAGCTGCGGGTTGATCCGGGCCAGCTCGTCGTAGCCGACACCGAGCTTCTCCGCCACCCCGGGACGGAAGTTGTGCGCCACCACGTCGGCGTCGGCCACCAATTGGTAGAACACCTGCAGCCCCTGCTCCTGCTTCAGGTCCAGCGCCAGGGAACGCTTGCCGCGATTGACCGCCTGGTGCAGCGCGCTGACACCGTTGCGCATGGCGCCGAGATAGCGCTGCACATCGCCCAGCCCGGGCGGTTCGATCTTGATCACCTGCGCGCCCTGGTCGCCCAGCAGTGTGGTCGACCACGGCGCCGCCAGCATACTGCCGATATCCAGGATGCGGATGCCCGCCAGGGGGCCTTGTCCATCTGCCATCACTTACTCCTTGCCACCCTTGAATTGTAGCTGCGAGCGCGCCCTGCCGCCCGGGCCGCTGTAGGCCATGCCGAGGCCGGGTTCGACGGCGCCGTCCCAGCCCGGCAGCTGCGCGCACAGCGCCTGCCAGGCGTCGATCAGCCGGTCTTCCGCGTCGTAGTCGAAGGGATCCTCCAGCACCATCTCCTCCGTGCCGCCCGGCTCGGGGGGATTGGCCAGCAGCCAGTCCACGGTGTCGCACAGCGCCCGCGCGGGCGCCACGAGGTCGCGGTAGCCGAGGTCGCTGCGCAGCGCGCCGGTATCCTGCACGCGGTGGCTGGTCTGCGGCTGCATCACCAGCGGCCGTGCCGGCACCGCGAGCTCCCAGGGCATGTTGATCACCTCGACCTTCACGCCCATGTGCGCCGCGATGATGTCGGTGACCTGGCGCAGACTGAGCACCGTGCTATCGGCCACGTTGTAGATCCTGCCGCTGCTCGCGTCCGGGTTGTCCACGGCCAGCAACACGGCGTGGGCCACGTTTTGCGCGTAGCCGAAACTGTGCAACGTGAGACCGCCGTCCGGCAGGATGATGCGCCGGCGCCCGTCACGGAAGCGCCGCACGAGCAGCCATTCCCGCGGCACCAGCTGGTAGCGGCCGTACACGTAGGGATAGCGAAAATGCGTGGCGCCCGGGATGGCGTCGAACACCGCGCGCTCCGTGGCCACGATGCGCCAGCCCTTGGAATCCTCCTCTTCAGCGTGCACCAGCTCGTGGTCCTCGCGTATCGGCACCGCCATGCCGCCGGCGCCGTACAAACCGGGGTTCATGTAGCCGCGGTAGGCGGGACCGCCCCCGGCGGACAGGAAACGCTCACAGCGGTCGGCCATCACCCGGGCGATCGCGCGCAGCCGGCCATAGGTGGCGATGCAGAGGTCGAAGCGGCGCTGCGCCAACGCCGCAGCCAGGCATTGTTCGTCGTAGGGGTCGGTGTGGATGTGCTCCACCTCGGGCGGAATCTCGTCCACCTCGTGGCTGCCGCGATGCAGTATCGCCACGGTGTACCCCCGCTCAAGCAGGCCGTTGACGATGTAAGGGCCCGTGGGGCCGGTGCCGCCCACCACGAGGGCAGTCTGAGACATAGGCGCAATCCCGCTGAAGGATGAATTTTCGACACTGCCGCGGCCTTCGCAGCCGGTAACCGTTCGGCCGGCGGCCCGATAATGCCATAATTGCGGCAGGACTTCGCTGCTTACCCGGAGACGCGCCCTGGACAGCAACAGCATCAGGCAACTTTGCCGCGCACAGGCCTTCGACCATCCTACGGCGGAGTTCACGCTGCGCGAGACGCACATCTCCTGGGTCATCCTGTGTGGCGACTACGCCTACAAGATCAAGAAGCCCGTGGACTTCGGCTTCCTGGATTTCTCCACCCTGGAGCGGCGCCGTTACTACTGTGAACAGGAGCTGCAGCTCAACCGCAGGTTTTCCCCCGAGCTGTACCTCGCCGTGGTGCCGGTGACGGCATCGGCGGCGGGGCCGGAGATAGCCGGCGCAGGCGAGCCGATCGATTACGCGGTGAAGATGCGCCGCTTCGATGAAGACAGCCTGCTGGACAATATTGCGGCGCGCGGCGAGCTGGACCGGCAGCTGGTGCGCGACATCGCGAGCGAGCTGGCGCGACTGCACGACGAGCTGCCCCCCTGCTTCCCCGACCCCGCGGGCCAGGCTCCCGGCACACCCGCGGCGCTGTGGGCGGCGCTGCAGGAGAATGTCGCACAGGTAAGTGCCTACCCTCTGCAACACGAAGATGCACTGCAGCTGCAGCAGGTCGAGCAGCAGACCCGCGCGTGGTATGAGCGGCTGCAGCCGACCATGCGCCAGCGCATTCACGACGGCCGGGTCATCGACGGCCACGGCGACGAACACCTCGGCAACATGGCGGTGATCGACGGCAGGGTGCGACTGTTCGACTGCATCGAATTCAATCCCGACTTCAGGATTATCGACAGCATCGGCGAAATCGCCCTGCTGGAGATGGACCTGCACGCCCGCGGTCACCCCGCCGAAGCCCACCGCCTGCTCAGTGTCTACCTCGAGTACCGCGGCGACTTCGCCGGGCTCGCCCTGCTCGATCTCTACCGCTGCTACTACGCGCTGGTCAGGGCCAAGGTCAACCTGCTGCGCCACCCGCCCGATCACCCCGACCTGCTGCACAGCGACGACTACCGCGAGCTGCGCCGCTACCTGGGCCTGGCGCACCAGCTGTGCCAGCCGCGGCGGCGCTTCCTGGCCATCACCCACGGCGTGTCAGGCAGCGGCAAGTCCACGGTGGCGGGCAAGCTGGTGGAGGCCTGCGGCGCGGTGCGCGTGCGCTCGGACGTCGAGCGCAAGCGCCTGTTCGGCCTGTCGCCGGAACAGCGCAGCCTGCCAGAGGAAGAGAAATCGCTGTATTCCCCGGAGATGTCCGACAAGACCTTCCGGCGACTGGGCGAGCTGGCGCACACGGTGCTCGACGCAGGCTTTGCCGTGATCGTCGACGGTACCTTCCTGCACAGGCGCCGGCGCGAGGAATTCCGGCAACTGGCGCAACAGCGCGACGTCCCCTTCGTGATTCTCGACTGCCGCGCCGGTCCCGACGAGATAATGCGCCGGCTGCAGGCCAGGGAGGAGCGCGGGCGCGACGTGTCCGAGGCGGGCATCGAGGTCATGCAGCGCCAGCAGCGTCATATCGAGCCGCTGGAGGCCGCGGAGTCGGACGCAGTACTGCCGGTGCAGTCCAGTGCGTCTGCGGCCGAGCTGCTGGAGGTTCTGACCGAACGCCTGACCGGCCGCAGCGAGGCGGGTTGATCTCGCCTGGACCGGAGCAGATCGCGATCCCCGCCGCCCTACGACGAGATGGGCAAGCTGCTGCGGCGGCAGTTGAAAACGCAGCTTACCGCCGAGGACTGATCAACCGTGGCGGGCTGGCATCGCCACGGCGCCGGTGGTAACTTGGCGCCATGCTGGGAATCCTGCTTCGCACCCTGGTCACCGGGCTGGGTATCTGGGCCGCGACCTACCTCGTGCCGGGCGTGACCGCGACATCGACGGGCGCGCTGGTGTGGGCGGCCATCGCACTGGGACTGATCAACGCCTTCGTGCGGCCGCTGCTGGTGCTCCTCACGCTCCCCTTTACCATCCTGACGCTGGGACTGTTCCTGTTGTTCCTGAACGCCGCGATGCTGAACCTGGCGGGCTGGTTCGTGGACGGCTTCGAGGTGGTGGGTTTCTGGAGCGCGGTGTTCGGCGCCATCGTCGTGAGCCTGGTCAGCGGCCTGTGCTCGCACTTCATCGGCCCGAAGGGGCGCTACGAGGTCTTGGTCGTGCGGCGCGGCTAAGCGTAAAAGTCCAGACCTGATCTTCCTGACGCTGCAAGATCCCATACGGGCCCGAAGTCCGTTTGTTGCCCATAATGGCCTTTGAGCGACCTGGACTGATTGCCTGCTTGCGGGCCGCCGTCGACCCTTTCGGACTTACCCTACGCCGACGGGTCGTTCTTTGCCTACCCGCCGGGGATGGGGTGTGATTCAGCACGCCACAACTCCTGGAACCCACGCGTGCATCCGTGGCCGCGCCTCGGGCAGTAGTTTACTGTTCCTGGCCGGGACAGGCTGACCACCTCTGCACCTGCCAAACATCCTCGTCACACTTTTTCCAGGGCTGTATCATCTGGCGAAACAGGTTTTACTTTACATGGTCATGGAGAATTCATCGCCTCGAAAAAGGACATCGCTGTCGGACCGTCACGCGAGGCGTTTGCTCTTGCGTGTTCCTGAAGGGCGAGTGCTCATCACGGGGTTAGTCTTGGCGATGATCTACATCCTGGTACTGGCCGTTACTACCCTGCGCTCCCCCGAGCTGACGCAGGAACTGGTCGGTATGACGGCCATCAACATCCTTTTCGGGCGGGCCGCTGCGATGTCGTTTGGCTATTCGATAGGGCACGGCCATATGCTGGTTATCAGTGTGAACATGATTGTCGAAACACTACTCGTACTGCTCGTATTTCCACTCTTCGTGTTCACGTGGCAACACCTTGTTGAATTTGAATGGCTGCGCAAGCCGATGAATCGCCTGCACGGCGTCGCCGAGGGGCACCAGGACAAGATAAAGAAATACGGTGTGCCGAGCCTGTTCCTGTTCGTGTTCTTTCCTTTTTGGATGACGGGCCCCCTCGTGGGGTGTGTAATCGGCTACCTGCTGGGCATGCGGCTGACCCTTACGCTGACAGTCGTGCTGCTGGGAACCTATGTCGCCATGGCAGTATGGGCGTTAGTGCTCCACGAAATACACGACCAGATTGCGGCCTATAACCCCGCGGCCCCCATGATACTTGTGATTATCTTGATCCTGGTCGCGGTAGCAGCGCAGGTCCTGCGTGGCTTGCACGATGAGAACCGGCCAGGGCCGAATTGAGCAAGCCGTTACGGCAACTCGGTATCGCCACCTACTCTCCGGGGTAAAGGGGAGCAACGGGTCAGGCGCAACGGACCAGACTCCTTGCTACGCACTTTCAACTCAAAAGGCGACGTGGAATCTGGCTGAGCAGCGCCTGGCTGACCGTCCGTTATGTGCCACAACCGGACTTTGTTGAAGGCGGGGGAAATTCATCCCTCGAAGGTGCTGTCGCCGGTAAATTGTGCAAGCTGGCTGTCAGAAAAGTTTACACTTTCCAGGAAAGTGACAGGTGCTTCTCGTTTTAACCGATTGATGCATATAGGAAACCATAATTTTGGTGTGGAATTTGCGTCTCCTTGTAACAACAATAAAGCTTTAATGTGGAGCGACAAAATGATGAAAAGAATTTTTGCGGTACTGATGCTATCGGTGTTCGCAGCCACAGCAAATGCAACACTCATCGGCGATACGGTTGGCTGCTCGATCACAAATTTCTGGGATTGTGACAGCCCGACAGCTGTTGTCGGCGACCCCGGAGCTGAGTTTATCCTCGCTGATGTCATTTCGCCCGGAGGCCCTTTCGTCGATTTTTCAGTAGATATTGGAGCCAACTCCATTGCAATAAATGGCATTGGAAGCCTGATTACCGTGAACGCCCCAAATAGTCTAATTCTGACACTAGACGACCTCGACTGGGTCGGCATGCCCGCAGCGGAAATCATCGGCATTGATAACCTCGTAACCACAGTCTCAGGCATTGATCTTTCGGACATCACGTTTACAGCACACTCTGTCTCGATTGAACTGGGTCAGGGTGCTAGTAGCTGGGTATCCGGTAATAGCCTGTCTTTTGATCTCGTAAAGGGCGTACCCTCGCCGGCCACAATCGCTCTGTTTGGTCTGGGGCTCGCCGGTATTGGTTGGTCAAGAC
>JAWVYG010000160.1:0-6324 GCA_033722815.1 Halioglobus sp. | reverse complement strand
TGGCCATGATCTCGAGCCCGACGCCACCCAGGTAACTGTGCACGTTGCCGGCCCCCAGGAACAGCGCTTCCCCGGGCTGCAGCTCAACCCTGTTCAGCAACAGCGCAAACAGCACACCGCGGTCGCCGGGATAGTACTCGTGCAGCAGGCATAACTCGTTGAAGTCTTCGCGCTCGACTTCTACCGCGCGCTGCAGCGCAATCTCCAACAGCGCTGATACATCGTTCTGGCCCAGGTCGAGCAGGGTAAGGCACAGCGCCTTGAGCGCGTCACTGCCCGGCTCATCGCGCAGGCGCTGCAGCGCATCATCCAGCTGTGGCGCGTCAAGCAGCGTCAGCGCCGCGCAGATTTCCTCATAGGGACGAAAGCCGCACAGTGCACGGAATGGCGTCAACGCGCAGATCAGTTCCGGCTTGTGGTTGGGGTCGGCGTAGTTGCGGTGGCTCGCATCCAGGGGAATGCCCGCCTCGTTCTCACGTGCGAAGCCCGCCTCGGCCGTCGCCTTGTCCGGGTGCAACTGGATCGACAGGGGCTGCCCCGCGTTCAGCACCTTGAACAGGAAGGGCAGCCTGCCATCGAAGCGGGCTGCCACGTCGGCGCCGAGAATGCGCCCGGGATCACTGGCGATCAGGCCGTCGAGTGCCTGCAGCTCGCCGTCAACGCGTACCCGCGAGGGATCGGCGGGGTGGGCGCCCATCCAGATTTCCGCCTGCGGCGCGCCATCGGGATTTTCCAACCCGAACAGTTCCGGCAGCCTGCGGGCATCACCCCAGGCGTAATCCTTGATGGAATTCTCCAGGCGCAGCAGTGTGGCAGCTCGCATGCTCGTCGTTACTCCCAGATAGCGGTCACGGCGGCGGCGCACCGACGCCGGGATTTGGCGTTGCCGTGGCGGGCCGCTCCCGCCATCGTCGCGTGCAGGGCTGGTTTACACCATGCAGACGCCGGCGGGCAAGTCGCGGCGCTCGCGTAAGCCCTACCTTTACCGCAGCTCACTGACGCTGCCCAGCAGATTCGCACCGGGCTGTGACACAGCGCACAGCACGGCACGGGGGCGGCGTGCAGACGCCGTGACGGTGCAACCAGGTGGTTTCGAGGCGGGCGCCGCCCGACGGGCGGGCGCGCAGCGGGCCGCTACGCGGCGGATGCCCGGGTGCCGCGCCGCGGGGACCGGCGACGGCGCCCCTCGCCGGCGAGTTCACGGACAAAGTCTGCCAGGGCGTCCCCCCAGGGCGTGGTGTCCTCGGGATCGCAGATAACCAGGGCGCGCACGTCCGGCAGGTGCTCGGCCAGTGCCGTTGCTGTGGACAACGGGTGGGCGGTGTCGTCCTCCCAGGCCAGGATCAGCGTCGGCACCCGCAGGTCCCGCAGCTCATCGGGCTCTACCATGTCGGACCTGGCCGCTCCGCGCAGGGCGGCCTGCACGTGCAGCGGGTTGGCCCGGGCCAGGCCCTTCATGGTGTGCAGCGCGAGCCGGCTGCGGCCGTCTTCGCGCGTGGGTATGGGCAGCAGGTCGAGCAGGCGGTAGGGCGCCGCGCCGAAAATCCCCGACACACGGGCCAGTTGCCGGTACACCGCCGCCTGCCGCGGCCGGGTGTCCCACGCGGTCGGCGGCAACGCCAGCACCAGTCCCGCCACTGCGCGCGGCTGCTGCACCGCGGCCTGCAGGGCGGTCGCCGCGCCCATGGATATGCCCCCCAGGATACAGCGCCCGGCGCCGGCCTCGGTGGCGACCGCGTCGGCGACGGCGAGCATGTCGGCCGCCATATGCTGCCATTGGTAGTCCTCGCCGCGGTAGCTGCCGTCGGAATTGCCGTGCCCGCGAGCGTCGTAGCGCACGATCTGGGCGTGGCGCTCCAGGCGTTCCCAGTCCCACAGGCCGGCCCGGTCCTCGACCCGCATACTGCCCATCAGGGAATGCCCCCAGACGAAGGGCACGCCCGCGCCACTGCGCCGCACGGCGAGTTCCACCTCGCCGAAGCGCTGCAGGTAGCTGTACTTGCTCACCGCGCACCCTCCCCGGCTGCCCTGGCCCGGTCAGGGCCGTCCGCCTCAGCCGCGGTGAGCGACTGCAGTTCCACCAGGCTCTCGCGCAGCTGCTGCGCCAGCAGGTCGATGTCGGGGATGGCCTTCTTGCAGCCCATGAGGGAAAAGTTCAGGTTGCCGGCATAACTCCACACCGTGATGTTCAGTCCGCAGGCCTCCACGAGCGGGCCCATGGAGTAGATATCCACCAGCGTGCCGTAGTCGCCGGAAAGGCGCTGGGTGGGACCGGACACGTTGGAGATGATGACGTTGGCCCGCGGCCGGTAGTCCGGGCGGTCCGCCTTGCGCTTGCGCTGCTGGTAGTTGGTTTTCCAGATGGACACGGAGGGCGGCATGAAGTGCATCAGCTCGACAAAAGTCTCCTTGCCCATTACGTCCAGCTCCTGTTTCGCCAGGGAGGTGGCACGCTGTATGGCATGAAAACGCTCTCGCGGTTCGGGGATGTTGGTCCACAGGCAGGTCGGCAGGTAGGTCGTGTGGTTGCCCCGCTCGCGACGCTCGCCGGGAGCGTCGGCGGATACCGGGATCGCGGTGCACAGCGGTTCCGCCGGCAGTTCGCCGTGCTGCAGCAGGTAGCGGCGGATGGCACCGGCCGCGAGCGCCAGCAACACGTCATTGACGGTGCCCTCCAGCTGCTTCGCGAGGACCTTCACGTCCGCCAGCGGTAATTGCAGCGTGCTGAAGCTGCGCTGCGCCGACAGCACGTGGTTGAAGCGCGTGCGCGGCGGCGGCCGGGTCAGCCACTCGACGGTGGGGGACCTGCCTTCGCGGTGCAGCGCGGATACATTACGCACCGTTCGCCACATCGTCGCCAGGTACGCGGGAAACTGGCGGATGTCCTTCGTGAAATGGTCCTTCAGCGCATCCCACACCAGCCGCCGCGCCCCCGGGAGAGGCTCGGGCTGCCAGTCGCTGCTTGCGTTGGCTGTACTGTCCAGGTGCGCCTGGCTTTCGAAGACGCGGCTGAGGTAGCGCACCGTGGCCGCACCATCCGCCAGGCAGTGATGAATCTTGTGTATTACCGCGATGCGATCGTTTTCCAGCCCGGTGATGACCCAGAGCTCCCACATCGGGCGAAACCGGTCGAGGCGGTGGCAGACGATCTGCGAGATCATCTGCTCCAGCTCGCGCATGCCCCCGGGCGCAGGCAGCGCGGCGCGGTAGATATGCGAATCCAGGTCGAACTCAGGGTCGTCGACGATCACCGGGTGGTGCAGGTTGAACGGTACGGACAACACCCGCTGGCGCAGCATCGGCACCACGTCCAGCGCGGCCTCGAGCCGTGCTCGCAGGACATCGTAGTCCGCGATGCTGTAGTGACTGTCGAAAATCTGGATCTTCAGCGTGTGCATCAGCACGGTGGGGGTTTCCGTGTAAAGGAAACTCGCGTCCTGGCCACTCAGCCTGCGAATCATTACGCACCTCCCTCGCGGCGCTCTATTCGCCGCTCCACCGACAGGCACACCCTGGCGAGCTCCTCGCCGAACTGCGGATCCATGCAGGCCAGGTGCCCCTCGTCGTAGAAAAAGGTCTCACTGTCCTCGATCAACCGCGCCATCTCCAGCTGGTGCCGCGGTGGAATCGCCCTGTCTCTTGCGGTACAAAACACCGCCGTGGGCACGTCGATCTCGTGCAGCCACGCGCTGGCATCATGCGTCGCCATCTCCCTGCCGGTTTCCGCAACGATGCGCAGGCTGGTGCGGCGCAGCTCATCGAGCGCCCAGCGCGCCTCGTCCTCGTGCAACTGGTCCGCCATGCGCGGCAGGAAGCGCTTGACCATGCCCCGGGGCAGGTGGCTGACAAGCTCTGCCACGTTGCCAACGCCCACCATGAGCGCGAAAAACGGCAGGACGAAAAGCTCCTCGTGGCGCGCGACCCGCGCCTTGTAGTTGCTCGCCGCCAGCACCATGCCGTTCACGTGGTGGGGATGACGCCGCCACAGGTACTGCGCCACGGCGCCGCCCATGGAGTAGCCCACCGCGATCACCGGCCCGGTATCGAGCAGGTCCAGCAGTTCCGCCATGTCGTCCGCGGCGCGCTCCAGCGTGAATCCGCGCGCACCCCGCCAGCTGCGGCCATGGCCGCGCAGGTCCGGGGCGATGATATTGAAGTGTCGGGACAACGCCGGGAAAAGGCGAAACCAGTTCAAGCCCGAGGAGCAGACCATGCCGTGCAACAGCAGCAGCGTCGGCCTGCCCGGGTTGAGATGCTGGCGGAAGAAGCAGTTGCCCAGGCTCGGCAGTTCCACAAAGACGCCGCTGGGCGCGAACGGCGCCGCGGGAGGCTGTGTCTGTTGTGCCAGTGACGCTGCTGCGCTCGCGGTCTGCATGGAAGCCAGGGCCCTCAATCAGCTAGGTCGTCTTCTTTCGCCCCACAGGTTTCTTCGCACCTGCCTTGCGCCTTGCGGCCGCCTTGTTTTTCGGCGCCGCCCTGCGCCGCGACGCAGCACCGCCGGTTACCGCACGCTGTTTCTTCGCGGGCGCTCTCTTGCCGGCAGCCGACTTCTTCTTTGCGGGCGCTTTCTTTTTCGCTGGTGATTTCTTCTTCGCAGGTGCTTTCCTGCGCGGCGCCGCCTTACGCTTCGCAGCCGTTTTGCCGCCGCCGCGCGTCTTGCGCCGCGACCCGGATTTCTTTGCCAGCGCGAGGTATGCCTGCAGCGCCGCGTCCAGGCCGTCGACGATTTCCCATGGATCTGGCACCAGGCGCGGATCGATGATCACGCCGAAATCGACGTGACCGGCGAAGCTGACGCAGGTGAAATTGATCCCCATGCCCTCGGTGATGATGGACATCGGGTACATGGTTTCCATGCGTGCGCCGGCAATGTACAGCGGCACATCGCTGCCACGTATGTTCGATACCACCATGTTGGCGCCGATCATCTGCAGCGCCTGCTCCGGCGTGGTGGTGTGCATCATCGCGTTGACGAGTATCGGCGGCAGTATCTGCACCACCTCGATAACGCCGTGGCCGCCAGCGCGGGCCATTTCCTTGGCCGCCTGCCCGTCGCCGTGGATGCTCTCGATGCGCCGCACCAGGTCATCGGTGTCCGTGGCCAGCGTTACCCCGGCCTGGGTGACGTGGTTGCTGAATTCGTCGTCTTCATCGCTGCGCAGGGATACCGCGACGCCAGCGCGGAGGGAAAGTTGCGGCAATTCATCGCGGCGTTGCAGGTAGGAGCGCATCGATGTTCCCACCAGGGCCAGCACGACGTCGTTGACGGTCACGTCGAACGCGTTCTTCACTGTCTTGATGCGCTCGAGCGACACGGAGGAAAAAACGAAGCCGCGCTCGCTGCCGACATGGTCGTTGAAGCAGGCCACGGGTGTCTCGGCCTTCTCGCGGCCGGACTGGTCACGACCGCCGAAGGTATTGCGCAGCTTCGGCGCCAGCAGGCCGAACACCTCGCGGTAGGCGGCCCCCGGGAAGCGCGCCAGGTGCAGCGCCGTGGCCGCCGACTGGCGCCACCACTCGGGCACGGAACCGGCCCGGGCGCTGGTGATAGTCTTGTCCATGGGCAGCGGTTCGGCGCCGGGTTCAAGATCGCACAGGAGCTGGCCGAGTTTCATCGCGCCCTGGCCGTCCATCATGCAGTGGTGCAGCTTCTGCAGGATGGCGCAGCGGCCGCCCTCGAGCCCTTCGATGAACCAGAGCTCCCACAGCGGCTTGTCGCGGTTCATGCGGCCGCTGTGCAGGTAGGCCGCCACCTCGGCGAGCGCCTC
Source organism: Halioglobus sp. (assembly GCA_033722815.1). Classification (GTDB taxonomy): domain Bacteria; phylum Pseudomonadota; class Gammaproteobacteria; order Pseudomonadales; family Halieaceae; genus Marimicrobium. The sequence goes on along the minus strand of JAWVYG010000160.1, from coordinate 556 downwards.
CCGGTCGCCGGGTGAAGGCACGGCGATCCGCCGGATATGGTTGTCGTAGCTGAAGTTCTCATCCTCTACCCAGTAGGGCAGGTCGAGGCCCATCGGCACCTCGTGCAGCTTCCAGCGAAAATGCGGGACCTTCCGTATCCGCTCGATCGTCTTCGACTTGAAGTGGTCGAAGTCGAATTCCGGGCAGTCGCTGGTGTCGAGTATGACCAGCCCGGCCGTGTGGTGGTAGACGTTATCCGTCTCGCCGGCGACAAAGAGGATGTCGTCTTTTTGCAGCTGCTTGAGAGACGCCATCAGGCGGGTCTCCTGATCGCCTTGCGCAGGCACCAGACGGCCTTCCCGTCAGTCGATTTCATCGCACCACTCCGCTGTCGAACCCACACGTTCAGTTTGCTAGTTCGCGCCCGGCAGCGCTAATGATGTGTATCAATAGAAGGACTGGGTACGCCGCGCCCGGGCGCGGCTCGACCCGCGGCCCGCACGACCCGGCCGGGTAAATGGCGCGCCAGCATTTACCGTGGCTCGCTTATAACCCGGCGCTATAGCGCCAGGCCCG
>JAWVYG010000159.1:0-6325 GCA_033722815.1 Halioglobus sp. | reverse complement strand
GCCTGGGTCTGGCGGTAGTTGTTGTGCAGCACCAGTTCGGCGACGCTCTCCGTCATTTCAAGCAGCAGGGCGTCGCGGTGCTTGCGCGTCAGGTCGCCGCGGTCGACCACCGAGTTGAGCAGGATCTTGATGTTTACCTCGTGGTCGGAGCAGTCGACGCCGCCGGCATTATCGATAAAGTCGGTATTGCAGCGGCCACCGGCGAGGCAGTACTCGACCCGCGCCAGCTGCGTGATTCCGAGGTTGCCGCCCTCGCCTATCACCTCGCAGCGCAGCTCATCGGCATCCACGCGCAGGGCGTCATTGGCCTTGTCGCCCACGTCCGTGTGCGATTCCAGCGAGGACTTGACGTAGGTGCCGATCCCGCCGTTCCACAAGAGGCCGACCCTGGCCCGCAGCAGGTAGCTGACCAGCTCAGCCGGCGTCACCTGTTCCGCCTCGATGTCGAAGCGCTCGCGAATCTGCGGCGACAGCCTGACGGACTTGGCCGAACGCTCGAAGACGCCGCCGCCTGCAGAAATCAACTCGCTGTTATAGTCGGACCAACCGGACCTGGGCAGGTCGAACAGCCGCCGACGTTCGGCAAAGCCGACCGCGGGGTCCGGATTCGGGTCGATGAAAATGTGCAGATGGTTGAAAGCCGCAACGAGACAGATATGTTCCGACAGCAGCATACCGTTGCCGAACACATCGCCGGACATGTCCCCGATACCCACCACGCTGAAATCGGTGTTCTGTGTGTCGATGCCCATCTCACGGAAATGACGCTGTACCGACACCCAGGCTCCGCGCGCGGTGATGCCCATTTTCTTGTGGTCGTACCCCGCACTGCCACCGGAAGCGAAGGCGTCGCCCAACCAGAAACCGTATTCCGAAGACACCTCGTTGGCCAGGTCGGAGAAGGTGGCCGTTCCCTTGTCCGCCGCGACCACGAGGTAGGGGTCTTCATCGTCCTTGGCGATCACATTCGGGGGGCTGACCACGGCCCCATCGATGCGGTTATCGGTAACATCCAGCAGCCCGCGAATGAACTGGCGGTAGCAGGCCTCACCCTCCTTTTGCACCTCGGCGCGCGGCATGTCTGTGCTGACCCCGCGCGCCACGAAACCGCCCTTGGCGCCCACCGGGACGATTACCGCGTTCTTCACCTGCTGCGCCTTGACAAGGCCCAGGACTTCCGTGCGGAAGTCCTCCAGCCGGTCGGACCAGCGCAGGCCACCGCGGGCGACCTTACCACCGCGCAGGTGCACGCCCTCCATGCGCGGCGAATAGACGTAGATCTCGTACATCGGTACCGGCAATGGCACCCCGGGTATATCCGCCGGTTGCAGCTTGAAGGCGAGGTAGGACTTTAGTCTGTCGTCCTGGTCCTTTTGGAAGAAGTTGGTGCGCAGCGTCGCCTTGACCGCGTGCAGGTACTGGCGAATGATGCGGTCCTCACCGAGATTGGGCACCTCCTCCAGCGCGTCGAGGACACGCTGCTCGACTTCGCCCTCACGCCGCTGACGCCATTCGTCATCCCCATCGAAGTCGGGGGAGAAGCGTGTAAGGAACAGCTCCACAATGCCGGCCGTGATATGCAGGTGGTTGGCCACTGTCTCGGCCATGTAATCCGTGCTGAAAGGAAAATGTAATTGCCGCAGGTAGCGGGCGTACGCGCGTAGCAGGGCGATTTCCCGCCACGACAGCCGTGTCCCGATCAGCAGCCGATTGAAGGAATCGTTCTCGGCCTCGCCGAACCAGATACGCGCGAAAGCGTCCTCGAATTCCTCCTTGACGTCACGCACCACGATATCCTGCGCGAGACTGTAAATAAGGCAGAATTCCTGCACCCAGTAGGTCTGGCCGTCGCTGGCCTCTATGTTGTAAGGCCGTTCATTGACCACACGCAGACCGAGGTTTTCCAGGATTGGCAGCACGTCTGACAGCGGCAGGCTGGCGCCGCGGTGGTACAGCCGCAGGCGCAGTGCGTCGTTGTTCTCCTCCACCAGCCGGTACAGGCTGATGCCCAGCCGGTCGCCGTTCATCAGCCGGCGAATCTTGCGTATATCCATGACGGCGACGCGCGGATCGAAATCGTCCTGGTAGCCCGGCGGAAAACCGCGTCCCAGTTCGCGGAAGTACTGCTCGCCCTGTTCGTCGCCGTACTCCTCGATCAGGCGCAACTCCAGGCGGTCCTCCCAGGACAGCATCGCCTGCTCGATCTGTCCCTGGATCTCCGCCGCGTCGTAGCGCAGCGGCAGCGCCGGGTTCACGCGCAGGACGAAGTAGACGCGTATCAGGATCGACTCGGAGTAAAACGTCGTGAACTCCAGTTCCTCGGCGCGGAACGCCCCGGTGAGAATCGCCTCCATCTTCAGACGCAGCGCGGTGTGGTAGTGGTCGCGGGGCACGTAGACGATACAGCTGACGAACTTGCCGTGGATATCGGTCCTGATAAATACGCGGGTCTGGCGACGCTCCTGGATATGGTTCACCGCGTTCACGGTCTCGTACAGGTCGGCAATACTGGACTGGAACAACTCGTCCCGGGGAAAGACCTGCAGCACACGCAGCAGTTCGCGGGTCTCGTGTTGCGACCAGCCGCGCTCCGACATCTCCATGATGGTCTCGACCTTGCGGCGCAGTATGGGAATGTCCCAGGGATCCATGTTGTATACAGCGGACGTGTACAGGCCGATGAAGCGGTGCTGGCCCACTACCCTCCCACCTGCGTCAAACTCCTTGACCTCCACGTAGTCCGGGTAGGTGCCCCGGTGCACGCGCGAGCGGTGACGCGACTTGGAGAAACTCAGCTGTTTCTCCCGCAGTTCTTCCGCCGATAACGCAGCGAGGTCGGCGCGAAGGTCCTCGGCGCCGCGCGTACTGCGTTTTCGCAACAGGCCGAGGCTGGCCCCGCCGTCGACACTCACGCCTGCGGCCGCGCCCGGAGGCGCCACGGCAAGGTACTCGTAGCCCAGCAGCGTCATGTGGTTGTGTTCGAGCCAGTGCAGGAATGCCACCGCCTCCTCACGCAGGTGAGATGCGACGCTCTCGCTGCCGGAAATGGCGGCGCTCGCGGCGTGCAGTCGCTCGCACATCGCGGGGAAATCCTCGACCACGACGTTCACCTCGCCGAGGATCTCGATGAGCGTGTCAGACAGCTCGTCCAGTTCCCCGGGATTGGAGTGACGCCCGATCTCGAAAAAGAGTAGCGATTCAGCCTGTGTACCGGGATCGTCGGAATGGTGGGCAGCCATCACCTGCTGCAGTTCTCCCCTCTCGTCCCGGCGGGTGCCGAGGTTGGCGCTGATGATGGTGTTCACGGTCAGGTTGCGCCGGTTCAACTCGCCGCGCACCGATGCTGTGCAAAAAGGAATTCCCGGGCACAGCACCGCGATAGTGGTGTAGCGGCTCTCCCAGCCGTGGTTCTGGATATCGGCGTTGAAGATGTTCACCCGCGGCTCGCGCTCGGGCCAGTGACGCATAAAGCGCAACATCGCGTACAGGCAGCCGTACAGGTTCTCGACCGAGCGTTCGCGGATATCCTCCGCCGGCAGGCGTTCGTACATCGCGTCGCAGAGGTTGTTCAGAGACTCACGATCGGCCTCGTCGGCGTGGCTGTCGATGTGACGGTCCAACTCCCGCAGCAGGTCCTTCTTCACCGCATCCCACGCCATTCAACGTCACTCCGAATACACGCGCAGCCTACCCATTGAGGCCCCGTCAGTTCATTCTAGTCGAATCCTTAATCGCGCGCGCGACCCGGGGCCTACCGTAGCTGCAGGCGTCACGGGGCGCCGGCGGGTCGATGCCCACAGGGACAGACCCGGCGGGGCCGGGAGAATATGCCTGCGGGAATCTACTCGCATCGTCGGTGTCAGTTTGCCGGCGGCGAGTACGTGGCTATCGCAATGGCAAACTGCCGGCTGCCGTATGGGCAGGATTGAGAGTTGCGCGAAAAATGCGCCGGTCGAGGGCGTTGTCGGAATGTGCAAGCGGCAGCTGCAAGGAACCTGCCCGAGGCTCCGGTGCCTGATGTGGCTCGAGGTACCGGCGACTACAATCGGTGCACGGTGACATGCGGGAATGGAATTTCCCAGCCCTGTTCATTACAGGCATCCACCAGCAGGCGCGACACCTTGCGGCGAATGGCCATATATTTCGCTGCACTGGCACCGTCCAGGTCGACCAGGATAGAGTAATCGAGAGACGAGTCTCCGGCTTCACTGAATTCCACCTGCAGGTGCCGTATATTCTCCGCGCCCAGCATTTCGCTGAGCCCCGCTTCCAGCTTTTTCTGCATGATTGTCGGGATGCTGGATGTGCTGTCCGCCTGGTGTCTATAATCGATGCCGAAACGGGTGCTGACGCGAAACCCGGTGCTCAGATTACGCGGCGAGGCGGCCAGATAGTCCGAGGTTGGCAGCATAACCTGGCTTCCGCCCAACTCGGTCAACTGCACAGAGCCCGGGCTCTGGTATGACACCCGTCCGAAGGTTCCATCGCCCAGTTCCACCCAGTCCCCGTGGCGTGTGGGGAACCATTCCTCGTGCTCTCCGCTCGGCCGCGAGTGCAAACCGACCAGCTTTCTGATAGGCATGGTCTGCACTCCGCCATCCAGCATCGGGTTGACAAGCCTCACACCGAAGCTGAGCTTGTCCACGCGCCAGGGTATTCCGTCAAATACAATTCGCTCCCCCTCCTTCACCGGGCCGACGTTCAGCATCAGGTTCACGGTCTCTATATGCTGCGGCAGGGTCTTCATGCCGGCCCAGGCGATACCGAGCAGGAAAATGATCATGATACCCATGAGGAACCAGTCTCCAACGATATTGAATACCATCAGAGCTGCGACCAGCCCGCCCAGTACGCTGAAGAAATGCATCAGCAGTGAGGCCAACCGGCTGGTGAAACTTTCGCCGCGCCTGGAAGCATACAGCTTGCGGTAGGTCGCGCCGGCGAAACGCAAACCGAAGAAAACAATACAAAAGGACCCAATACCCAGCAGCAGGTTCAGGCCGCGGGTCTGGAAGAATGTCTTGGCGTAGCCGGTCGTGGCGTCCAGCATGGACTTGCGTTCGGCAAGGCGGTTTTCGAGCTGCAGTTCGAGGGCAATCCGCTGGTCCCGCGCATCGTCACGGCGCTGCGTCCACACGCCCAGTTCCTGCCGCAGCCGTTCTTCGAGTTCTGGTGTCGATTCGCTCGCCAGCAATTGCTCGAGATTGGCAACGGCTTCGTCCGCTATCGACGCACGCTCTCCCTGTTCTTCGCTTGCAGTGCGCAGCTCGTTGATGATGCGCGACTCGGTGGTGGCGCTCTTCAGTTCCGCGATGATCGGCTGCACTACCGCGCCGAGTTCATCCTGCCAGTTGAATCCTGCCTCGACTTCCTGCGAAAAGACTCCCGTGTCGACAGCCACGGCGAAGTCCGCAAACTGCTGGTTGAGGGACGCATACTCCTCTTTCAGCCCTGTCAGCTGTCGAATCAGTTCACCGCGCGTGACCTCGTCCTTTGCCGACTGAAGCTCGCGCTGCACCCCCGCGATCTCGCCCTGTTTGCTCTGTATCGATTTGTAGAGCGACTCCAGCGAAAGGATCGACGTTTCCACCTTGCTGCGCGCGCGCATATCGGCTTCCGGTGCCGCCTGCTCGACCGCGGGCTGGCCCTGCGCTGATATCGCAAAAACGACGAGGAACAGGTAAAGCGCCTTCTTCAAACTACCACCCCATGTACCGTATCACGTGTCACGTGTCCGGCTAGATTATAGATACCTTTTCTGGTTACAACATAACGTAAGACCATTGAAGAAACACCTGATCAGCTACACCCGCTAATTGGCGGTTCGGCAGATTTCCGAGACAACAGATACTACGCGGGACTCAGGTCGCCCAAGGTATCGATTTGCGCAAAATTGGGATTCGTGTCGACGGGCCCCGCTTCCCGGAACGCGATATAGCGACCGCGATTTTTTGATTCCAATATACCATTGTTCAATCCGAGAACGCTCTGTCGAGCCGCATACGATCACGAACCACCGGCAGCGGTCAGTCAAGTGACCGTATTCGCGCCGCAAAATCAGGCGAGGAAACCCACAGTACATGGATCACAACACCTGCGCTGCGTGCTAAGTTAGACCGATGCAGGAAACCATGCACGAGCCCACACCGGGACTGTCAGCAGCGCCCTACCAACTGACCGCCGCGGAGGTGCTGCAACAGCTCGACAGCCATCCGGAGCAGGGCGTGGCCGAGGCCGCGGCCGAGGCGCGTCGCGCACGCTGCGGCGCGAACCTGCTCGATGAGACCGGCGGCCAGCCGCTGTATACCCTGTTGCTGCAGCGTGC
>JAWVYG010000158.1:0-6329 GCA_033722815.1 Halioglobus sp. | reverse complement strand
GCCGGTACTCATCGCCAGCAGTCTCCTCAATGCAGCGTACTTCCTGCCCATCCTGTATCGCGCCTGGTTCAAGCCGCCACCCGCCGAGTGGCCGGCGGAGCATCCGCGCTCGGGGCGCTGGGAGATTGGAGGGGCACTGCTGTGGCCGCCGGTGGTCACCGCGGGCCTGGCGCTCGCCGCGGGGCTGTTTGCCGCCGCACCCTACAGTCCCCTCGAGTGGGTGGAACTGATAGCCGCGCGGGAGTACCGGCAGTGAACGCCCTGCTCCTGTTGCTCACCTGGCTGGCGCCCATCGCGGCACTGCCGGCGGTATACAGCAGATGGGGACGCTGGCTCCCTGCAATAGCGGCACTGCCTGCGCTCGCGGCAGCGCTGCTGGTCACCGCGGACGCGTCGGTGCGCATACCCTGGTTGCTGATGGGCACGCAGCTGGGGCTGGACGACACCTCGCGCATGTTCCTGCTGTCGGGTTCCCTGCTGTGGCTGATCGCCGGGTTTTACGCAGCGTCCTACATGCGTGACGATGCCCATGCGGGCCGCTTCAACTGCTTCTACCTGTTGGCCATGAGCGGCAATTTCGGCCTCATCGTCGGCCAGGACCTGATGAGCTTCTACGTGGGCTTCGGATTGATGGGCCTCGCCGCCTACGGCCTGGTCGTGCACGACGGCACGCCGTCGGTGCGCCGTGCCGGCCGCGTGTACCTGGTGATGACACTTATTGGCGAACTGCTACTGTTCGCGGCGTTTGTGTCGATGTACCAGCGCACGGGCAGTCTCGTGCCAACCCCCGAGCAGCTGGCCCGCGGCCTCGGCATGACGGAAGTGGCGCTGCTGTCGAGCGCATTCGGGATCAAGGCGGGCCTGGTGGGATTGCATGTGTGGTTACCGCTGGCACACCCGGCGGCGCCCGTGCCGGCCAGCGCCGTACTGAGCGGCGTCATGATCAAGTCGGCGCTGGTCGGCTGGATACGTTATCTCCCGCTCGGCGTGGTCGCGCTACCCGACGTGGGCGGCGTTCTCATAGCAGCAGGGGTGGCCACCGCGGTGTTGGCGATACCCCTGGGAGTGGGACAGCGCGACGCCAAGGTGGTGCTGGCCTACTCGAGCATCGGCAAGATGGGCACGATGGTGGCCGGCATCGGCTTCGCCGCGCTGGAGCCCGCGCTTGCCACGCCGCTCATCGCCGCCATTGCGTTCTACGCCGCCCATCACGCACTGGCCAAGGGGGCGTTGTTCCTGGGAGTGGGTGTCGTGAAGTATCGTGCGGGCTCCTGGCCGCTGCTGACGCTGGCCGTGCCGGCGCTGGTTCTTGCGGGAGCGCCCTTCACCTCCGGTGCCGTGGCCAAGGCACAGCTCAAGCAGGGACTCGCCAGCGCCCCGCCGTTCTGGGAATCCCTGTTCGCCATCGCGGCGCCGGTGACCCTTGCAGGCACGGTGCTGTTGATGGCGCGCTTCCTGTACCTCAACTGGCGCGCCAGGGACGCCTCTTCGACCACGCTACAGGGCATGGACATTAGCTGGATCGCCCTCGTCGCACTGAGCCTGGCATTGCCGCTCACACGCGGGGAGGCGGCGTGGGAGTGGTCCGATGCCGTCATCCTGCTGCTGGTTGCGCTCGGCGCGCTGTGGGTGGCCAGGAAGCTGCCTCCGTGGCTTACAGGATGCGTCGGCCGCATACCGCCCGGGGACCTCGTCGAACTCTCTCGGTTACTACCGCGGGGTGTCTTCCAGCGCGCAGGGGAGCCGGCATTGCGCGGCAAGGCGGGCATCACGCATCGACTGGCCTCGCTATTGACAGGAGCAGACATTGAATCCACCGCGAGCGCCGGGGCATCAGCGTCGGCGAAGCCCGGCCTCGCCCTGGCCGGCCTGCTGTGGCTGTGTGTGCTCGCCGCCCTGCTGCTGGCAATGCTGTTAGCGGGTTGAGACCCCCGCCGGGCAGCTCACAGCCTTCAGTGATAATCCTGCATCACCCCGGTGATGCCCACCTGCCGGTCCCGTGGATCAATGAGCACGCCCGGGTTCATGATGCCCGCGGGATCCAGCCGCGCTTTCGCCGCGGCGAGGGTTTCCAGGTACAACGGCGGCATCTGCTTTTCGTAGCCGCTGCGATGGTCACGCCCGACCGCGTGGTGGTGCGTGACCGTGCCTCCCCGTTCGATCACCTTGTCGTTGGCCACCGCCTTGATCCGGCACCAGCGATCGAGAAGCTGCCGATAATCTCCCTGGAGACTGCCGACGGCGATGAAGGTGATGTACAGGCACGCCCCGTCGGGATAGACGTGGGTGAAACGCGCAGAGACCAACCCGTCCTGTCCCGTGATCGTCTTGATGGCCTCGACGATATCCGCCTTCAGCCCGTTGTAGAACGCCGGCATCCGCTCCCAGGTGATCGCGGTCTCGAAGGTGTCGGCGATGAGCCCATACTGCATCGTGCGGTTGCGCAGGTAGGGCGCGCGCAGGAAGGCGTTTTTCCAGGACTCGGCCTCGGTGTTGGCGCCGCCCTGCCCCGCTGAACTGGCCTCCCTGTAATCCACGCTGTCTGCATCGACCCGCCCGCCTTTGTCCGCGGCGATCGCCAGCGCACGCGCCATGGCGGCATCCACCGGGTGGTCGGCGGATTCGAAGCCCACGACCAGCACCGCCGCCGGTTCGCTCACGACGCCGTTGAACAGCGCCTCGTCCGCGTCGAGCAGCCGGCAATTGGTGGGATACAGTCCGGACTGTGCCAGGGCCCTGACCGCCTCGGCGCCCTGCAGGAAATCTTCGAACAGCACCGAGGCCGTCGCTTTCCACACCGGCCTGTGTTGCAGCCGCACCGACACTTCCGTGATGACGCCGAGGATCCCCTCGGAGCCGATCATCATCCTGTCGGGCGATGGCCCAGCCCCGGACCCGGGCAGCCGGCGGCTCTCCACGACACCGCCCGGCGTCACCATGCGCACCGACTCGACGAGGTCGTCGATGTGCGTGTAGAGCGTGGCGAAGTGCCCGCCCGCCCGCGTGGCGACCCAGCCGCCGATGGTCGAGAACTGGTAACTCTGGGGGAAGTGGCGCAGGGTGAGGCCATGGGGCTTAAGTGCGGCGTCTATATCGGGGCCCAGCATGCCGCCCTGGACGCGCGCGGTGCGGCTGATCTCGTCGACCTCGATGAGCCTGTTGAGGTGCTGCATGTCCAGGCAGATCGTGCCCGCGTAGCTGTCGCCCACCGCCGCCTCTATTCCGCCGCACACACTGGTACCGCCGCCGTAGGGAATCACGGCGACGTTGTTTTCCGCCGCGAAGGCCAGCAGTTCGACGATGTCCTCCTCGGTTTCAGGAAATGCGACAACGTCCGGCGGGTTGGGCACCTCGCGCAGGAACATGCGCGCGGTATCGGCGAGCGATTTGCCGTAGCTGTGCACCAGGCGGTCGTAGACGGAAGTGGAGCAGAAGCGCGCGAGGCCCTCGGGAACGGCAACGCGGGACTCCGGCAGGTCGAATTCATCCAGCTTAGGCACCTCGGTAACAACGGGATTCTCGGCTATCCCGCCCTTCACCATCGCGTCGACGGCTGCCTCGTCCTGTTCCGACAGGCTTTCGTCGGCGTAGCCCCAGCCCCAGAAGCGCAGTTCGCGCCGTTTGGATAATGTCTTCGACTCTGTCATCGTTTCTTCCCATGAATAAGCGCCACGACGGCGCCACTGGCTGTCTACAAACCCTGTGCCCGCCATGACCGCGAGGGTAGACACATTGCGCCAGATCATAGCGCTTGTCGACGCCTATGTTAGCTTGCCCGGTATAGTGATGCGTCTTACTGGACTTGCAAACAGGGAGCAGCGAACCATGTCTCGATTCTCTATCGCAGTAATGTTGGCGGCAGCGCTGGGCTGGGCGCCGGCCCTGGTAGCGGAGCAGGAGGCCTGCGAGAACGACGCCGGTGGCAACAAACTGCCGGTCAGCCTGAACGACGTGATGGTATCGCTGGTGAACCACTCCGCCGATCCCATCTGGATAGCGGCCTGGAAGGAGCCCTCGTCGGAGCGGCAGTGGCGCGACCTGGAGCGCCTGGCCTACCAGCTGGAAATCGCCGGCAAGCTGCTCACCATCCCCGGCACCGGGCCGAATGACGTCGCCTGGGCCTCGGACCCGGCCTGGCAGGCCTACTCGCTGAGCCTGAGCCAGATCGGAGAGCGCGCCGTCGCCGCCGTATCCTCCCGCGACAAGGCTGCGATATCCGCGGTGGGCGACGACCTGGTCGCACTGTGCGAGGCCTGCCACATCGACTTCAAGCCGGCGGAGCCGACCGGCGGCAAGTACGGCGAGCTGTCGCCGACGGCACAGGATTTCGAGGACGATAAGGCCGGGGAATAGCCCAGTAAGCAGGAATCAATATCAGCCTGTTAGAGCACTTTTTTAAAGCTAGAACTGGCTTTAAGCAGGCTTGACGGTCGCTTGTGCATCGTCCGGGCGCTCACACATCCCGTCCACCAATATGCGCCCTGGCAATCTGCTCTCACCATACGGATGCAGCCTACAGCGCGGCGATTTCCTCGCCGAGGACCTGGAGAAACTGCGCACCCACCGCGCCGTCGATCACGCGATGGTCGCAGGACAGCGTCGCACTCACCACGGTAGCTACCGCGGGAGCGCCGTCGCGCACCACCACCCTCTCCTGCCCCTTGCCCAGCGCAAGGATCGCGCCCATGGGCGGGTTGACGATGGCGGTGAAGTTGCTCACCCCGAACATGCCGAGGTTGGATACGGTGAACGAGCCGCCGGTGATGTCTTCCTTGGCCAGCGTGTGGGCCCTGGTCTTCTCGGCCAGTGCGGCAATGGCGGCGGCAACCTCGGCGGGGCTCATGTCCTGCACCTTGCGCACGGTGGCGGGGTACAGCCCGTCCTGCGTGGCGATCGCGACCGAGATGTTCGCGTCCCTGAACTGGTGAATGTCATCGCCGACGAGGTTGACGTTGACCCGCGGCTCCTTCATCAGCGCCCGGGCGACACACCAGACGATCAGGTCGTTCACGGACACCTTGATATCGGGATCGCCCGCCGCACCTGACGCGTTGAGGGATGCGCGGTGCGCCAGCAGGCCGTCGAGCTCGTACTCCACCGTCAGGTAGAAGTGAGGCATCTGTTGCTTGGCCTCGGTCAGGCGCTTCGCGATCGTCTTGCGCGTCGCCGACAGGGGAATGATCTCCACATCGTCCGCGGCGCCGCCGTCGCCACCGCTGGCAGCGGCACGCACGTCATCCTCGGTGATGCGCCCGCGCCGACCGGTACCGGTCACCGTGTTCAGGTCGACATCCAGTTCCTGGGCGAGTTTGCGCACCGCGGGGCTGGAGCGCGTGGCGGCATCGCCGGCACCGCCACTGCGCGCTGCGGGCGCAGCGGCCGGCGCTTCCTGTGCAGCGGCCTCGTCGCCACCCTCGGGGGCGAAACCGGCAATGAACGCATCGATGGCGGCATCGTCGACATCCGCGGCGGCGATAACGCCCAGCAGAGCGCCGACCGGGTGGGCGTCGCCTTCCTCGGCAATGATCCGGCGCAGCACCCCGTCGACGGGGGAGTCCCAGACATTGACGATCTTGTCGGACTCCATCTCGAAGACCTCATCGCCCTTGGCGATGGCGTCCCCTTCCTGCTTGTTCCAGGTGTTGATGGTCCCCTCGACCATCTCGATGCCCCACTTGGGCACGGCAATAGGGTAGATCTCACTCATGGATACAGCGGCCTGGCAGTTCGTTGAAAAACCCTCAGCCGGCACAATCCTGCGTTGGAGCCTGTCGAAAAATGCTCATGTACTGCCGTGTACACTCCGCTTTTTCGCCAGGCTCCGCCTTGACTTGCACTCGGCTGAGTCTTTTTCAACAAACTGCTAAGCCATGACCTCCTGGATTGTTGCCTTGATTTTATCGACACTGGGCAGGTAGGCCGCTTCCAGCTCCGGTGAAAACGGCGTGGGGCTGTGCGGTGCGCTGACCTGCTTAACCGGCGCCTTCAGCGAGTGGAAGGCCCGGTCCGCCGCCAGTGCGGCGATGTCGGCGGTCAGGCCACAGCGCGGCGGCGACTCGTCGACCACGACCAGGCGACCGGTGGCCTCCACGCTTTCCAGAATCGCACCCTCGTCCAGCGGCGAGCTGGTGCGCGGATCGATCAGGTCGCAGCTCACGCCGTCGGCCTCCAGCGCATCGATCGCCGCCGCGGCGCGACCCACCATCTGGCCGAAGGCGACCACGGTAACATCGTCGCCCTCGCGCACGAAGGCGGCCTCGCCGAAGGGCACCGTGTACATCTCGTCGGGGACCTCGCAGGCCTCCTGGTACAGCGCCTTGGGTTCGAAG
>JAWVYG010000157.1:0-6332 GCA_033722815.1 Halioglobus sp. | reverse complement strand
TACTGCAAGTGCGCGCGGATGACCTGGTTACAGGGTACGCCGCCGGGACTGGCACAGGTGGAAGGCGCCTGCCCACCGAACAGGTTGGCCCACAGGAGCGCGGCGGCGCCGGCCACGTGGGGGCTGGCCATCGACGTACCCGAATTCCAGGTCATGCAGCCCTCGCTCAGTGGATCGAAGGGGTAACCCAGCAGGTCCGCCAGGAACACGCAGTCCGGCACCGGGGTGGTCGACAGGATGTCCTCGCCCGGTGCCATCAGGGAGACCCAGTGGCTGCCCGGCGTGGAGAAGGATGAGAAAGACGCGCGGTCATCGAAGTGATTCGTCGCCGCCACCGCGATCACGTCGGGATTGGCCGCGGGGTAAAGCGGCGTGGTGTTGTTGTCGTTGCCCGCCGCTGCCACCAGCACCACACCCTGGCCCCACGCGTAGCTCAGGGCCGCCGTCTCCGCGTTGGGCTGCGGTGGAAAGCCGTCGGGCTCCCCCTGGGCGTTGAGCTGGTCCGCGGCGTAACTCATGTTGATCACCTGGTAGCCGTTGTCCGCCGCGTGGGTGATCGCCGCCGCCGAGGCGGAAACGGGACACACACCTACGGTCACGTAGATGCCCAGGGGAGGTAGCAGGTCAATCTCGTAGGCGAAACAGGTCTTCAGGTTGCCCAGGGACGAGTTCCAACCGACACCCGCAACGCCAACACCATTGTCGGTGTGCACGGCCGCGATACCCGCGACGTGGGTGCCGTGGCCAACGTAATCGTCGGTATCGCTGCCGTAATCACTCCACGCGCTGACGAAACTGACCTCCTCTACACACTTGCCGGCGTGTTCGATGCTGTCGCAGTCGACGCCTGTGTCGAGGATGGCGATCTTGACCGAGGGAATACCCTGCGTGACATCCCACGCCTCGGTTGCGTCGATGTCGGCGTCCGCGGTACCGGTCACCTGTATCGGATTGCCGAGAAGATCGAAGGAAGTATGCTGCTGTCCGGTGTTATCCAGGCCCCACTGCTCGGTGAAATACTCCCTGCCCGGTATTATCCCTCCCGCTGCGGGGCCCGGATCGTTGCCCTCGTCGGGAATATAGGCAACGCGATAGAAATCCGGCTCGGCGAATACTACGCTGGGATTGTTGCGATAGCGCGCGAGAGAGGCCTGCAGATTGTCTGCGGGTACCTCGACGACCTGCAGGTCGAGCGCGGGGATATGACCAACCGCCCTGCCACCTGCCCGAGTCAGTGCCTGGCTCTTTGCCGCGGCGGCGGTGCCGGGGCGGAACTGCACCAGCAGGCGGTCGGGTGCATGTGCCGGTACCTGCTGCCGTATCTGATGCTGCAACTGCAGCCGCGCTTGTGGCCTATCGCCAACGTCCCGGCCGGGCGGGCCGCCCAGTGCGTGGTTTGCGCAACACAGGGCAACGAGCAGTCCCGCGCACGCTGCACGTCTGGCGGAATCGGGGAATACATACACGGCGCTACCTCCTGGCGGGTGGCCTGACAATCCACCCGGAGCCTACCGTTCAAGATAGCCCGAAGCGCCGTGCAGGACCAGTGAACCATTTCCCATTCCGGCCCTTTCCCGCCGCCGTATCGCGTCGCCGCACTCACCAGAAAAGTATAACTTTATTATTTATTTTCAATAGGTTGAAGATATCTACTAATGTCATCTACGAAGAAAAATCCTCACCCCGGACCTACGCGGGCAGCGCCGTTCAGCGCCACGCAAACAGCGGCTGGTCGAAGTGATGGACGCGGGTCGGCTCGCCGCGAATAATGACCTCGCGGAACTGGTACAGCAGCGCCGCCGTGGGCGCGTAGATGCGATCGGCATCCAGGCGCATGGACAGCACCGGGCGATCGCTCTGGGGGATGCTCTCGGTCACCGGCGCGTCGTCCCGCGCCAGCTCACTGAAGCGGATGTAGTGAATCGAGGCGACTTCCTGTGGATTGGGCCGCAGCTCCGAGGGTTGCATGCCGCACCACACGACCACGGGCGTGATGCGATAGCCCGAGCGCGTCACGTAATCGTCCAGCCTGCCCAGGACGCTGCGCGGCGGCAGGTGCAGGTTGATCTCCTCGCGCAGCTCGCGCAGCGCCGCCTGCTCGGGCGTCTCGCCGCGGTCCACGCGCCCGCCGGGCAGCGCCCACTGGCCGCTGTGGGCGCGCAGCCCACCCACCCTGCGCGTGATGATCAGCGCGGGTTCGCCGTGCACCGCGCTTACCGGCAGCGTCACCGCCGCCGACCGCAGGTCGGCCAGCGGCTGCGGCCGCACCTCGAAGCGCTCGAGGTTGCGCCGGATATGGCGGCGCACCTGCAGCGAGTGTCGATCCTGTTCGAGATTTTTCAGCATGGTGGCAAGTGTACCGCGCATCGGCCTTCGCCGCTGCCGCCAATGACGTATACTGCCGGGCCCGCCGCGCCAACCGGCGGCGGCTACCCGACAACGGCGAATACAAAGGAGCGGTGATGAGCACTGACATCGGCAAACTGGGTGTGTGGACCTTTATCGACAACCTGGGCAGCACGGACGCGGCCGCTCTCTGCCAGCGCCTGGAGACATGGGGCTACGGCGCCCTGTGGCTGCCGGAGGCGGTGGGCCGCGACCCCTTCTCCACCATCGCCTATCTCGGCGCCAATACCGAGAAGCTCGTGTTCGCCACGGGCATCGCCAACATCTACGCGCGCGACCCGATGTCGATGAACGCGATTCACAAGACCCTGTCGGAGCTGCTGCCCGGCCGCTTCGTGCTGGGCATGGGCGTGTCCCACGCGCCGCTGGTGAAGGACATCCGCGGCCACCACTACGGCAAGCCCGTCACCACCATGCGCAACCACCTCGAGGCGATGGAGAGCGCCCTGTTCATGTCGGTGGAGGCCGCATCGCCGGCGCCCATCGTGCTCGCGGCGCTGCGCACCAACATGCTGAAACTGGCGGCGGAAAAAACGACCGGGGCCCACCCGTACTTCGTACCGCCGGAGCATACCGCACGTGCGCGGGACACCATGGGCGAAGGCCCCTGGCTGTGCCCGGAACAGATGGTGTTGCTCGAAACGGACCCCTCCAACGCGCGCACGGTGGCGCGCCAGCACATGGCCACCTACATCGGGCTGCCCAACTACTGCAACAACCTGCGTGAGCTGGGTTACACCGACGAGGACTTCGCCGACGGCGGCAGCGACCGGCTCGTGGACGCCATCGTCGCCTGGGGCAGCGAGGCCGACATCCGCGCGCGCATCCAGGCGCACTGGGACGCCGGCGCCGATCACGTCTGCATCCAGCCGCTGAAGCCGGACGGCGAAATGGGACCGGACGAGGCGCTGCTGGAAAAACTCGCCCCCGCCTGAGTGCAACGCGGGATTCGCCGGGTGAGGCGCTACGTCGGCCGCCAGCGGGGTCCAGGGCGATGAGGCTGCTGCGCTGGACAGCCACGGCACTGCTGCTCCTGCTGGTGGTGCTGGCGACGGCACCCTTCGTCATCGTCTTCCTCGGTATCGAGCAGAAGGCGCGCGTTGTCCCGGTAGCCGGCGCAACCGCCGGGGACGTCGCCCGCCTGCGCGACCTGCTGCGCTACCAGGACCCGCGCTACCTCAGCCACGGCGCGAGGAGCTCCGCGGCACTGACCGAGCGCGACATCAACCTGGGCCTCGGCGCCTCGCCCTACAGCGACCGGCTGACGGCCCGGGTCGCCATCACGCCGGGCCTGGCCATGCTGCACAGCAGCGTGCGCCTGCCGGCCAACCCGCGCGGCAACTACTTCAACGCCTCGCTGATGGTCAGCGAGTCCCGCGGCCAACTGGCGCTGGAGGAGCTGCAGGTGGGCCCGGTCACGCTCCCGGGAATGTTGCTGGCGCCGGCCGCCGCATTGCTCGACCACCTGCTGCGGGCGCGCCTGCCGGAATACGACAGGGTCCGCCGCGCACTGCGGGCAGTGTGGCTGCAGGAGCGCGCCGTGCAGCTGGACTACCAGTGGGACGAGGTACTGGCGCGGCAACTGGAGGCCAGGGGCCGGGACGCCGTCATGCCGGCACACGAACGCGAGGCATTCGCCGCCTACTACCGTGAAGCGGTGGAGAATTCCCGGCGCGCCCGCCGCGGCGCGTCACTCGACGCCCTGTTGCAGCCGCTGTTCGCGCTGGCCTCCCGGCGCAGCGTCGGCGGCGACACTGCGAAGGAAAACCGGGCGCTGCTGCTCGTCGTCGGCACGGTCGTGCGCGGCGCGTCGGCGCAGCTGCTGCTGGGGGAGGAACAGGCACAGCGGCTGGGCAGGGTGCGTGCCGTTGGCTGGACGCTGCAGGGCCGTGCCGACCTCGCGCAGCACTTCGGCATATCCGCCGCGCTGGCTGTCGCGGGCGGCAGCGCGCTGGCCGATGCCATCGGCGTGTTCAAGGAACTCGACGACTCCCGCGGCGGCACCGGCTTCAGCTTCGTCGACCTGCTGGCGGACCGGGCCGGCGTGGCGCTGGCTGAACGCGCGACCGGAGCGCGGGCGGACGCCGTGCAGCGACTGTTGGGAGGTCCCGGCCTGCGCGAGGAAGACTACATGCCGGATATCGCGCTCTTGCCGGAGGGATTGCTGGAGCTGACCTTCCTGCGCCGCTACGGCGACCTCGACGATCCACGCTACGCGGCCGCGCAGGCGGAGATCGAACGGCGCATCGCCGCCCTGCCCGTCCACGCAACCCGCTGACGCAGGATTGCACCGCCGCCCGAGCGACTGCACTGCGGTGGCAGCACCGCGCCCCCCTTCAGCCTCGCTTGGTTAACGCGCGCTATTCCTCGAGTTTCCACGTGTTGTGGCTCAGGATCTCCTGCACCGGTTTGCGCCGCAGCCGGGTCAGCTGGCGCACCGGTTTGCCCAGCGGTATTACCGCGGCGACCGCCCAGTGCTCCGGTATTTCGAGTAGCGCCTGGATGGCGGGCTCCTGCGCCGCGGCCCAGGTCGTCAGCACGCCGCCGTAGCCCTCGTTGCGCGCCGCCAGCAGGATGTTCCACGCCAGCGGGTAGATCGAGGCGCCGCTGATCACGCCGATGCGCTCGAGGTCCTTGTCCATGCTGGCCACGAGCGACAGGTCCACGGTCACCACCAGCAGCGTCGGCGCATTGCGCACGTGGTCGGCCAGCCACAGCGGCGGCTCCGCCGCCTCGACCTCTGCATCGGTGATCGCGCTGGGATTGATGGTGTTGAGCGGGCTCTCGCCCGCCTGCGCCTCGAGCAGGTAGCGCGTGACGCAGGGCATGGCAATATCGGCGATAGACTCGCGAATCTGCGCATCGGTGACATTGATAACGCGCCAGCCCTGGCGATTGCCGCCGCTGGGGGCAAAGCGCGCATTGTCGATGATGCGGTGCAGCACCTCGTCGGGCACCGGCTCGCCGGTGAACTCCCGGCAGGCGAAGGTGGTGCGCATTACCTCATACAAATCCATTTTGACTACTCCGCTCGACAACAGGGGTAAGTTATTCGGGGGAAGGAGGATTAGCTCTGCGAAGAAAAGCGGACCTTCAAGTCAGTCTAGCTCAGGAATCCTCTAGAGTCCTCTGTGTGCCAGGAGCGGACGCTGAATAATAGAGCGGTAAGCGGCCGATGCCGCCTGGCGGCTATTCTGCGCAGGTAGAAAAGTGTCTGCCAAGAAGGAACACTTCAGTGCCTCATTAGCCGTCACGTTCAAGCGGCAGAATCGGCCCAAACGCCTCCTCTGATCCCGCTCTTCTTGCGTAGAGAGCGACAACGCCCACCACGGATTCCCTCGCGTCCTTGAGAAAAACGAAGCGGCTTGGGAAGGACCTGATCTGGCCATCCCTGCACACCACGGGAACGTTGGTCGTCGCCCTATCCATCCTGCAAATCCCCGAAGCTATCGCACGATGAAAGCCTGCCCAATGACGCTCCCTGAATTCCTCCGGGACGATAAGATCCAGGCTTTGACCTAACGCTTCTTTCACCGTGTAGCCGAAGAAAGCCACCGCACCTTCGTCCCACTCGACGATACGGCCCTCAAGGTCTGATCGGACCAATGCGTTATCGTATCCGTCTCGCATAGTGACGCCTGACAGCTAACTATGTTCTATGATCCCAATTAACAACTGGATACTTTGCCTTTATGAGCGTCCGCTTTGAGTTGGAAGCAGACATTGACCCCTCCAGATCGTACACGCCGAAAAGCTACCACCGCAAGCACTCCACCCTATTCGGGGATACTAACCACCAGCTTGCCCGTGTTGGAGCCGTCGAACAGCTTCAGGAAGGTCGGCAGGATATTGTCCAACCCCTCCACCACCTCCTCGCGGAACTGCAGCTTGCCCGCCATCATCCACTCCGCCAGCTGGCCGATGCC
>JAWVYG010000156.1:0-6334 GCA_033722815.1 Halioglobus sp. | reverse complement strand
CGCAGCGCCAGCTGTACCTCCACAGGCCCGGTGATACGGTAGTCGATTCCCGCATCCGGACTGGCCAGGAACCGCCGCAGGTGAAGGTCCCTGTCGGGATTGTAGAAAAGCAGTGAAGGTGCCCGCTCGGATGGTGCGATGCGGCCTGCCCTCGTGGTAGCGCCCGACGGCGCCCCGGCCGCCCAGCGCAGCCAGTCTGTACGGTTGCCGCCGCGCGGTGCGTCGGCCGCGAAACGGCGCCAGGCATCACCCTGGGGCAGCGCGCCGGCCAATTGCATGGCACCTGCCCAGTCCTGCCGCCACAGCGCTTCCCACAGGCGGGTTTGGTCGGTTCGCCCGCCGGCCGGGAGCTGCCAGCCCTGCTCCAGGCCGGCCTGCAGGAAGGGCAGGGTGATGCGGTCGTCGCCGTCGAGCTGGTACAGGCGCAGCGCCATGTCCCCGAGGCCGCTCGCCGCCAGCCACCGGGCCAGCTCGCGCAGGTGCGTCCGGGGTTCCAGCTTGAAACGCCAGGCGTGGTACGCGTTGAGGTTGGCCTCATCGCCGGCATCGGTGTAGTACGCTCCCAGCCAGTCAAGGGCCTGTGCGCGCCTTGTGGCGTCGGCGTCCCTGGCGACCATCCCGCGCAGGATCTGGCGCAGCAGGTGCGGATTGACGTACTGCAACTCGTCGATGAGCCGGGTGACATCGCGCACGGTGGCCGGCGTGGCCGACTCGGCCGGTTGGCCCAGCGGATCCAGCCACAAGCCCTGCCAGGAACGCAGCCAGCGCCGCAGGGGCAGCCAGTCCCTCCATATCCGGGACCGCAGGTCCGCCACTGAACCGCCGGCGGACGGGGGCGCCTGGTCCAGCAGGAGCTGCAGCATCTGCGCGCTGCCCAGCTGCGTCGCGGCTTCCGCCCAGCGCGACTGCCCCATGGCGGCCTCGGCGTCGTCGCGGTAATAGGCGCTGAGCCACACCGTGTCGCTTGCCGTGTGACTGATGGTCAGGGGAAACTCGTCGGCCGCCACCGTCAGCGTACCCGCAGCGGCAGCGACAACCTGCTCCCGCCTGGTGCCTGCCAGCCAGGGCAGGTCACGCGCGCTCGCCACATCGGTCCTATGGCTGTCGATGCGTTCCGGCAGCCAGCGCCACAGCGTTATGTCGCCGTGCCGATTGGTGATGCGCAGCTCGTGCGCCACTGCCGCCATGCCCAGTGACAATTTCAGTTCGTGCCGTTCGCGCGTGTCGGGCGCCTCTATGTCGATGGACTGGCCGGGGGCGAGCGGTATGAGCGCGCGCGGATTCGGCTTCGCGGCGGCGGACGGCACGTAGTGGCGACCGCCGGTATCACCCCTGTTCCCGCTCACCTCGACCACGTTGGCCAATGCCGAGCCCTGGGTATTGCCCCCCGTCGGCAGGCGGCGCCAGAAGCGGTAGCGGCGCTGTACGAGGTCGCCGGCACTGTACTTCGGGGCCAGGGAGGGGTCGAACTGGTCGCCGTGCGGCGGGAGAGGTTCGATCCCCGCATCCCCGCGCAGCAGCGCCTGCAGGTAGCCCTCGTCGTAGGCCGGCTGCGCCTGCGGGGTACTGGCTGCGGACCACGCGCCGGAGGCGGGCAGGTTGCGGGCGAAGGCGAAATCGGGCCGTCGCAACGCGCGCAGGCGCAGGGCCATTGCCTCCGGTGCGGCCAGGCTGATCCGGTGTTCGCCCTCGGGCAGGCTGATGTACAGCGATTCCGGCGCGCTGCTCAGGCGTGCGCAGAAATCCTGCTGCAACGTGTCGCGGTAGTTGACCACTGGATGCATGCGCCAGTTGCGCCAGTGCTGGCCGTCGAGGGACAGCGGCACGTCCAGGAAGCGCCGCCAGGGCGCGCCCGGGGCGGGGAGTGTCCGTGCTTCCAGCCGCCACTCGCCCGGCCCACTGAGCGTCACGGCGTATTCCTCGCCGACCGCCAGCGGCGTCAACTGCAGCACCTCGGCGCGATCGCGCAGGAAGTACCATTGCGGTGCCGCGGAAGATTGCGCCACATCCTCGCGAAAGGGAAAGCTCAGCGGCGGCGTGAGAGGCCGTGTGCGGGTGAGCCGCCAGGACATCGCGCTGTCCCAGTTGTTCTCCAGCAGCAGCGTGATTTCACCGTCACCCTGGGGCGGCAGCAGCCACTCTCCAGCGCCACTGCCCGCATGGGCAACTGCCGGCCTGAACAGTCCATTGCCATTGCTGTACCACAGTGCGGGCGGCGCCTGGTGGCTACCCGCTGGGGCACCGTGTACCAGGCGCAGCCAGTAACCCGGCGGCTGCCGGATGACGGTACTGTGCCTGGCCGGCAGGTGTACCCGCTGTTCGCGACCGCCGCGGGCGAGGGACAGCAATTGCTCCAGCGTGGAATCCCCGGCGGCTGCAGGCTCCCATGACCACTTGACAGAACTGGGCTCTCGCGTTGATTTCTCCAGCGGTGAGGTGTGTGCGGGACCCGCCTGCAGCGAGCAGGCAGCTGCCGCAAGGATCGCAAGCCACTGTTTCAACCCGTTCATGACAGCGCCTCCGCCAGGCAGGCGCCAAAGGCCTGCAGGGTCCCGGAATCGTCCAGCAACTCGCGGCGCAGATCCAGGTTCATCTCGATATGCGTGAATCCGCGATGGCCCCGGCCACGCAACAGGGCGCCGACGCTGTTGCGGGTAGCGCCGAGTTCGCGCACCTGCTCGGGATAGCGCAGCGTGTTCCAACCCCGTGCCTCGAAGCACCGCTGCAGCCGCGACAGGTAGGGTGTACCCTCCCGGCTGCCGCTACTCAGAATAATGTGCGCGGCCCGCGCGGCGTTACTCTTGCGCCGGGCCGCGTCAAAGCCGTGCAGCTGCACCAGGTAGCCACGCGGGGCGAGAGCCGAAAATTCAGCGGCATGTACGCTGTGCAGGCTGTTATGGAGTCGCGCCAGGTCTGCGGGTTTCCCCTCCTGACCGGCAACCGGTGTGCGCCTGGAAACGCTATTCAGGGCAACGCTGCCCGCTGCGCCGCCGTCGAACAGGCGCCTGGCCAGTTCTCCCGTGTGCCGGTCGTGGAAGCGATGGGGCGCCTGCAGTGCGATAGGCTTCGAGGCACGCTTGCTGAAGCTGTACTCGCCCCAGCCACGGCCCCGCTCATCCACGAGCGTCACGCTGGTGGGTGTCTCACCCAGCGCAAGCCCGAGCCGACCAGCGATGACGCGCGCATCCTCCAGCGGTCCTGCCTGCAGCAGCAGCCTGAACAGCCGCCCGGCCTGCGCCAGTTCAGCCGCAGTCGGCGTAGAATAGCTGCGCTCCTCGGCGGCGCAGGCGACGGCTGCCAGCAGCAGCGTGCCACACACGCCCGCCCGCAGGCTGGCGACGGTTCTAGAGTAGGTCATGTTGTTCCTCGAAATAGCGATAGCTTGTCAGCCCGCGCGACAGCAACCCCGCGCTGGCCGCGACACCCGGCTGGTCGCAGGACACCCGCAAGCGGGCCTGTTGCGCCGGAAGATCCTCGCGCAGCGGCACCGATATACGCACCGGTCCGCGCAGTGCCGCCCCACCGCGACGCAGTAGCTGGGCGGCATCGTAGGCGCCCGGATCGATGGTGAACCGGTAGTCCAGGAAGCTGCGTCCCAGCTGTACCGACGCGCGGCGCCGGGCATCCAGCGCGAGGTCACAGCGCAGGGTCGCACTGCCGGAGGGCGCGTACAGCCACAGGCTCAACTGTTGCTCCGCGCCGGAGGTAGCGAACTCGAAGCGCAGGTCCGTGTGGTCACTGTCGTTGTCAAGGGACGCGTAGGCCCGACGCATTACGTGTGTACGGTCCTCGCCCGTGGTGTGGCTGAGATACCACTCCACCGAATCCGGCAGGACCTCCACGGTGTGGCTGCCGGCGGTGAGCTGCGGCAGCCGAATCCTGCCGTTGCGGCCGGCAATGCGGGTTTCCAGGACGACCCTGTCGTCGACCAGGACCTGCACGGGGGACGGCTGCGCCCCTGCGCGCGAGAACACCAGGCTGGGACGCACCGTCGCCTGGTGACTACTGCCGGCCAGCTCTACGGTTTGCGCGCCGCGCAGAAGGCGGTAGGAGCTGGCCAGGTTCTCCAGGCGGTCGGCCGCCGTTTGCTCATGGGGCGAGAAGAGCTGCCAGTCCACCGCGTCGGGGTCGCTAGTGGTGAGACTTTCACGCGAAAAGTCCCCGTCGGCCGTCAGGCTGCCGTCCATGAGCACGGGCCGGAAGTACCAGAGCAGGCTGAAATAGCGCTTGCGGCGCACCAGTTCATCCGCGTTCTCGGGCTGCAGCGAGAACCAGGCGGGCTCGCGCTCGTAGTAGGCGAGCCAGTGGTGTCCGGGGCCGGGCAGCGTGCGTCTCAGCGGGTGTCGCCAGGGGCGCGTGGCGACGCTTGCCATCAGCGGGGTGTTACACCGCAACTCGATTTCGCCCGCCTGCGCCGGCGCTTCGATATACCGGGTAACGGGGGTAAAGACGTGCCCCTGCATCGCGGCCACGTCGGCGAAGTGATGGTAGGGATGACTCTCCGTGGGCAGGTCAAGTGCATGTTCGTGCACCGTGGCGCCGCTGGTGTCCGCCAGTCGCAGGTTCACCGACGGGTGCATCGATACTGCGGGATCCCGCTCGCGCTCGAATCCGCGCAACTCCAGCCTGATCGGCTGGGGTTCCTCGCCCGGCGCCAGCGCGTAGCGCAGCGGCGCCTGCGGCTGGCACACGTAGGCGCGGGTGTAGCGGCGCTCGGGCGTAACGTCGTTCCAGCGGCCATCCTGCCAGTGCAACAGCTTCATGGCGCCGCCGCGATCGGGTACCACCTGCAGCAGACCGCTGTCCAGCGTTCCCTCCCAGGCGGCGCCTTCGACCGCACCCTCCCAGCTGCGCTGTTCGGCCAGGTCGGCACTCTGCCACAGCAACTGCATGCGTTGTGGAACCTCCATGTGGGGCGAAGGCAGCCACTCGATACGGTAGCGCCCGCCCGGCGCCTCCAGTGGCAGCGTGAGCCAGTGCCGGGGACTGCCGAAGAGACCGCTGGTCGCCGGTGTCTGGGGCGGGATTCCCGGTGGCGGTATATCGAGCTGGTACAACTTGCCGATGGTGTAATCGTCGTCCAGCACGCCGAGGGGACCCACGGGACGCCAGTAGCGTGACAACAGGTTGGCGCGCTCATAGTCGGACAGCAGGAAGCTGGGGTACACGGCGCCGCGCACGAGATCCTCGCGCTGGCCGACGCTCATGCGCTGCCACGCCAACTCACTGTCCTGCGGCTCGCGCCGGTGTTGCTGGTAAGCACGTATGCCCACCTGCTCGACGCCATCATCGGCATCGGCAAAGCGCAGGCGCAGCATACGCGCGCCGGGCTGGCTGCGCGCTGAAAAATACAACGCGTGGTCACGACTGGGTTTCAGGCGCCGGTGATCGTAGAAGCGCAGGGCGGTTTTGCTGCCGCTGGCCGAGGCATCGAACTGGTCGGGCACTTCGGGACTTATCCGTGTGGTGATGTGGTACTGATCCTGGAACAGCACCGTGCCGTCTTCATCCAGCCACTCGTAATCCAGCGAGTAGCTGGCCAGGCGGTCGCCGATCGCGGGCGACAGTGCGGCGTGGGCGTATACACGGAACAGGTCCGCCTCCCGGGGCACGTCGAAGCTGAGCCAGCGGTCGCGCTGCAGCGGAAAAAAGCTGCTGGTGGTCGCACGCTCCAGCTGGTTGCCGCTGGCCGGGCTGAAGTCGAACCAGGGGCGCACCCAGGACACCAGGCCCAGCACCACCAGGGTGCTGGCGACCAGCAGCAGAATACGCCCGAGAACTCGCATCAGCCTTCGCCCCGCAGCAGCCAGCGCGCACGTTGGTCGACGAAGCGTTGCGCGAGTTCGCGCCCCGGCGGCAGCTGGCCGCCAAAGCTGTGACTGTTCTCGCTGTGGGTACGCAGATTCGCCAGCGCCACCAGCGTACCGGACCCATCCTGTACGGAGAGATACGCCTGGCCGGTATTCGAGTCGATCAGCCGGCCCAGCTGCAGCTGCGGGTGCGCCCGGGCGAAACGGTGCAGCTGCACCACGTTGCGCGTGGCAAAATATTCGCGCAGCGCCGAGAGCTGTAGACCGGGCGTGGCAAGCTCGCCGGCAGCCGTCTGGCTCGCCCACAGTGCAACATCCACCTCGTCCGTCTGTATACCCAGCGTGGCGAACTTGACCTCCTGTTGCCGGTTATCCTCCTGGTCGCCGTAGTTCTCTCGCGCCGCCGGCGATACCCACAGGACATAAAATGGCTTGTTGCGCGTGAAGGGGCTGTAGCGCGCCTGTGCATTCCACGCCACGTCGTAGCCACGGGTGTCCAGTGAGCCGCGCACGTAGTCGAAACT
>JAWVYG010000155.1:0-6336 GCA_033722815.1 Halioglobus sp. | reverse complement strand
GGGCGTTGAAGTTTGCGCTCCACTCGGGGGCGAACAGTAACGTCTCGTCCTTCAGGTTCTGGCCACCACTCTGGCCTGGTGCAATGTTGGTGCCGTCTTCGAGCAGGCAACCGGGGTAGTTAACCGGGTCGGTGGTTTGCTTGATGGTGCAGGTGGCGCCATCGAATTCTTCATAGTAGGCATCCAGGTAGGCGACCGCCGCGCTCAGGGTTAGACCTTCCGTTACAAGCCAGCGGCCGTCGATCTCGATGCCCTGGCTGATGGAATCCCCGGCATTACCCACTCTGAACACGTCGCCAACCAGTGAACTGGTCTGCAGATCTTCGTACTCCATCCGAAACAGCGCGATGTTCAACTCTGCAGCGCCCTCCAGCAGGCCCATCTTCGCGCCGATTTCATAGGCGAGCACTTCCTCGCCGTCGTATTCGAGTATTGAAGCGTCGTTCCCCGGGACCACTTCGCCGGTCGGTACACCATTGGCATCGGCTATGCGGATTTCCTCGCCAGCGCCGCTGTAGGCTTCATCGTAGCCGCCGCCCTTGAAGCCGGTGCTGACGCTGGCGTAGAGCATGGTGTCGTCACCCACATCCCACTGCACGTTGGCGGACCAGGTCCACTTGTCTTCGTCGCGGCTGAGGCCGGTAAACGAGTGTTGCCTTAGATCGGCAATCAGCTGGCCGTTGATCGGGTTGATGAGAGAGGTGGTCGGCCCCAACCTGATCTTCAGGTCGTCGGAAACCGTCACCTTGTCCAGGTCCTTGGTCTCCTCGTTGTAGCGCAAGCCGAGTGACAACCGCACTGTCTCGGTGGCGTTCCAGGTGCCCTGGCCGAAGAGTGCCCAGCTCTCGGAGTCCTGGTCGAAAATGCTGGGTACGCCAGGCTCGTCAAGCTCAGCAAATAGTGGAGGAACACTGATCGGGCCCGACTGGGCGAAATCGATGGCGAAGACCTGTGAACTGATGTCCAGTTCACCTTGCTGGTAGTAGGCACCGGCAATCCAGTCGATAGCCTCACCGCCGGGTGAGACCAGGCGCAGTTCCTGGCTGTACTGTTCGTAGTTCTCGAACTTGGCGCGGGACAGGCCCGGCGTTGCGGCCAGGTCTGTGTTGCCGGGGTCACCGTCTGAGTCGTAGGACGAATAGGCGGATATCGACGTGAAGGTGGCGAAGTCCAGGTCCCAGTTTGCCGTAACGGCGAGTACATCGGTTTTCGTGACACTGCGGGCGTCAACATCGCCGGCGCCTTTATCGCGGTCGCCGACGACGGGGAACGGCACCGTGCCGAAGCTGTTCTCCTGGCCGGCGAAGTCCGATTGATACACATAGGTGGGCCGGGAGCGGCGATCGACGTCGCCTTTCTCGTATTTCGCGTTGATCTCCAGCGCGTCTGTGGGCAGCCAGCGGAGGCTGGCGCGGCCGTACCAGAGGTCGTCATCGCGCCCCTCCGAACCCGTGACGGTGTTTTCCCACCAGCCGTCCATCTGGTCGTGACGCACCGCCAGGCGGCCGGCCAGACTGTCGGTAAGGGGGCCGGACAGCACCAGGTTGTATTGCTGCTGGCCATGGTCGTGTTCGTAAAGGACTTCGACCATGCCCTCGAACTCATCGGTGGGCTTGGCGGTAGTGATGTTCACGGCACCGGCGACCGTGTTCTTGCCGAACAAGATGCCCTGCGGCCCCTTGAGAATCTCGATTCGCTCCAGGTCCATGGTGGTGGGCACGGCTGCCAGTGCACCGCGCCCGGCGTACACGCCGTCGATATACAGGCCCACAGATTGCTCGAAACCGGCGTTGGTGCCCGAACCCACTCCACGCACGAACAGGTTCGGTGTTCCGGCGCCGTTGTTAATGGTGACGTTGGGCATGTACTGGGTGACTTCCTCCAGGTCGATGATGCCGATATCGTCGATCTTCTCGCCGCTCACGGCGGTGATCGCGATCGGTACGTCCTGCAGGCTCTCGGCCCGCTTCTGGGCGGTGACGATGACTTCTTCCAGTATGAGGCCCTGGGCCAGGGCGCCGGTACTGCCAATGGATAAGGGCAGGGCCAGGGCCATAGCGGATGCGAGTGGTGCGGCTTTCTTCATTATGGTGTGCCTTTGTCAGCCGGAAATGTGGAACTCTCAGGACACTGACTCTAGTCCCGGTGAGCCAACGGTGGGGAATCATTATCGGCCAATTTTAGTGCGATTCTGATGCGTCCTGGAACTTCTTCAGTCGCGGCGCCAGCAGGATCGGGCCGATAATCGTGGTCAGGAGGACCACCAGGATCAGCTCCGAATAGGTTTCGGCGTCGAAGACCTGGTGGCTGAAAGCAAAGGCAGCGAACACCAGGCCGACCTCGCCGCGGGGAATCATGCCAAAGCCGATACCGCGGCGATCGAATCCGTCGCCGCTGACGGCATAGCCGGCCACGCTCTTGGCGATTACGGCCACCAACAGCAATGTACTTACCATCACCAGCGAATGCAGGTTGAACAGGGTTTCAAGTCGCACCTGGCTGCCGATGGCGACAAAGAAGATCGTCAGCGCCACGTCGCTCAGCGGTTTCAACATCTCCTCCACCCTGTGAATCTGCAGCCTCTTGCCCACCGCGAACTCGATTTCGTCGAGCATCAGGCCTGCCACAAAACCGCCAATCAAGGGCGCCAGGCCCGCCATGGAGGCGAGTTCCGCGAACGACAGCATGAAGACCAGTGCGGACCCTACCCAGAAGCTCGAATGCTTGGAGAGCATGGTTATCTTGACCATGCCGGGCAGGAGGAATCGCGCAATCAGGGCGGCGCCGACAAAAAACACCAACGCCTGCGCGAGAATCTGCAGTAAGCCTGGCCCGGAGAAATCCCCACTCACCGCGATGCTCGCCAGTATCGCCAGTAACAGGATGCCCAATACATCGTCGATGACGGCGGCGCCCAGGATAACCCGGGCGCTGGGCGTATGGAGCAGGTTTTTCTCACCCAGCAATTTTGCGGTGATCCCCACCGAGGTGGCGGCCAGCATGGCGCCGATGAACCAACCCTCCAGGTAGCCATGGCCGAGAAAGACGCCGGCACCGACCCCCAGCAGCACCGGGACGACAACGCCAACGATGGCGACTGCCGTGGCATTGTGGCCCACCTTGATCATGTCGCGCACGTTGGTTTCCAGGCCGACCAGGAACAACAGCATGACGACCGCAAGGTCCGAGGCATAGCGCATGAATTCACTGGTACGCAGCTGCTCGCTGATAGTGGAATCGATGCCCAGCAGTGCCAGGTTGCCCAGCACAATGCCGGCGAAAATTTCGCCGACCAGTTCCGGCAGCCCGAGCCGCTCAAAGAGGAAGCCGAATCCGTCGGCCAGGGTGATCAACAGGATGAGCAGCAGCGTGGTTCGACTGAACAGCTCACTGCCGCCCGCAGCGAATGCGAGGGAGGGCGCCAGCAGCGCTGCGCCAATCAGATATAGGGTGGCTCTTCGTTTGCGCATATCCTTTGTTCGAGCTTTCGCTTCCTGCTAACGTGGGTCACGTTCTCGGTGAGGTAGGGCTTGCCATCCCGTCTCCAGGCATGCAGCCGGATGCTTCACCGGTTGTCACCAGAACAGGTCCCCGGCTTCAATTGAGACGGGTGTCCGCCATTATTCGCGTGTTATTTCAAAGTATAGGTAGTATAGACGGGGTGGCGAGAATAACTGTCCGTGCTGAAATCGGTCACGACCACATACTATCCGCGGCGCCGGCACGCCCTTCCCGCCTATTGGGAAGGGAGGGGCCTACAGGCAGACGGGGTTGTCACTCTCCCAATTTTGCAAAGTCGCTCGCGCTGAACTACCATCCTTTTTCCTACAGAAGGCAGGTACCACCATGCATCTGATTTCCCAGTCTCTGGTTGTCGCGGTACTCGCCATGCTCGCGATGCCGGCGTTCGCGAACACGTTTCATCAAGATCTGGAACAGGTAGACGAAGCCCTCAAGACCAACCCGAAGGGTGTGCTGAAGCAGTCCCTGGAATCCTGCGTCAGCCAGCGCAACCACGCCGTTGTCCTGAATAGTATTGGCCAGCAGGAACGGGCTCGACGGGCCTTGCAATACTGTTTCGATTCCCTGCATATATCCCGGGAAGACGTCAACAAGGTAAAGGCTACGAGCCAGGCGGCGTTGCAGGCCAGGGCTAAAAAAGAGTATGAAAAGGCGCTCACGCTCACGCCGGATGTCGCCAACGGCCTGGCCATCTATCGAGATTGCGCCGCCTGCCATGAGCCGGAGGGCTGGGGGCGCCCCTCCGGCAGCGTGCCACAGATCGCGGGCCAGCATCGCACCGTCGTCATCAAGCAGTTGGCCGATTATCGCGCCGGGAATCGAAATTCGGCACTCATGGCGCCCTATGCAACCGTGGAGAGTATCGGTGGGACCCAGGCCGTCGCGGACGTCGCCGAGTATATTTCCACCCTTGAGATCAGCGTCGATAACGGCAAGGGCCCCGGTACCGACCTTGAGCTGGGCGAAAAACTCTATCGCGAGCACTGCCTGGACTGCCACGGGGAAAATGGCGAGGGCAGTAACGACGACGCGGTGCCTCGGATCCAGGCGCAGCACTACCGGTACCTCGTGCGCCAGTTCGAGTGGATTGCCGAAGGCACACGCCGCAACGCCAGCAAGAAAATGGCCAAACTGGCCGAGCAGCTCAGCGAGCCTGAGCTCAAGGCCGTGCTGGACTACAGCTCACGCCTCCTGCCGGCCCCGGAACTGCGTGCGCCGCCAGGTTGGAAAAACCCCGACTTCGAATAACGCCAGCTCCTGGCTCCACGCTGTATCGAATCAATCCGGGGGGTCAGGATCGCCACCGCCCAGGAGGAGATACCATTGATAAACCACGTCATGATCGGTTCGGACGATATCGAACGCGCCAGAACCTTTTACAGTGCGGTGCTCGCTGTTCTCGGCGCGGGCGAGCCCTTCGAGCACATTAACGACACCGGGCAGAAGCGCCTGTTCTACATGCACGACGGGTCTACGTTCTGCGTTACCGAGCCCATCAATGGGGAGCCCGTTACCGTGGCCAACGGCTCTACCATCGGTTTCACTTGCAACTCTCCCGAGCAGATTGTGGAGTTCCATGACGTGGCCGTTGCCAATGGCGCCGTGAGCATCGAGGATCCGCCGGGCGCCCGCCACTCCACCATGGGGGAAGTACACCTTTGCTATTTCCAGGATCCGGACGGCCACAAGATTTGCGGCTTTCACCGGCCGGGCTAGTGTCGGTGCAGTGGTCGGCATAGGCAGGCCACTGTAACTCCACCGGCCTCGTTGCATCCTGTCGGCAGCTCCGCCAGACCTGGCGGGCCCGGTTGAGTACGGGGAGCGAGTGCCGGACTCTCCGGTGGGGGAGAAAACTCTTTTAAGGCCTAATCCAGTGGGATCGAAATTGCGAGCAATCGTCTACCTGCCTGCGGCCCTGTTGCTCCTGGCCGGCTGCGCAACCGCGCCGATCGAAAACCGGGTGGAGACCCGGGTTGCACCTGTCGAGCTTGTCCACAGCGAGACAACCCACACAGCGAAAATTGTCAACCCGTTCTATGCCACGGACGACATCGTGGTGGTGGATTACGATGTGCTTGCCGAATACGGCGCCGACAACACCGGTAGCGTCACTGCGACCGCGGCGATTCAGAAGGCATTGAATGACTGTTATATCGACGGCGGCGGCACCGTGTGGATGCCGGCTGGTACCTACAGGGTCGACGCGACCATCGATATCCCCGCGTTTTGTACGCTGCGCGGCGACTGGCAGGATCCCGACGAGGGCACGCGGTACGGCACCATCGTACAGGCCGAGATCGCCCCCGGTTCTGACCCCCTTTTCCTGGTGGGTGGCAGCGCGGGAGCAATGGGCATGACCATCTACTTCCCGCAGCAGGACGCGTTGAATCCCGTGCCCTATGGCTGGACCTTCGAGGTTCGCGGCAACGCTGGCACACGGGGTGTTTTCGACTTCCACGCCGCCAGTGTGAAGAACGTTACGCTGCTCAATGCCTACAGGGGGATCGGTCTCAATGTCCCGCCGTTTGAGCGCAGCAATCACGAGCTGTCGCGTGTCGAAAACGTGAAGGGCACGGCGCTGTACCGCGGCCTCGAGGCGCGCAACAGTTCGGACGTGGGAAACTGGCGCAACATCCACTTCAGCAACCGCTACTGGGCCGACGCACCGACCGCCTACAACCCGCCTCCGCGCGCCACTCTGGACAGCTGGACGCGGGCCAACGGGACCGCGTTCACCTTTGCGGACGTCGAATGGGACAACTTCTACAGGCTGTCGGCTGAGGACTACCATGTCGGCATTCATTTCGTGGACGG
>JAWVYG010000154.1:0-6336 GCA_033722815.1 Halioglobus sp. | reverse complement strand
ATGAAGAGGACGAACTCCGCTGTGGCGTGATCTTTGGCCACGGCGATCACTTCACAGCCGGCCTCGACCTGCCCAAGTGGACGGGGCGGATGGAAGCCGGAAAAAGCGGCCAAAGCGATCGTGACAGTCTCGATCCCATGGCCCTCGGGCGCGCCTGCGGGAAGCCCATCGTCACCGCCTGCCACGGCATCACCTATACACTGGGCATTGAGCTCGCCCTCGCGGGCGATATCGTGATCGCCGCGGACAACTGCCGCTTTTCCCAGCTCGAACCCAAGCGCGCCATTCACGCCACGGGCGGCGCGACGATTCGCTTCGTCGACCGCGGCGGCTGGGGAAACGCAATGTATCACCTGCTCACGGCCGACGAGTTCGACGCCGCCGAGGCCTACCGCGTCGGTCTCGTACAGGAGGTCGTGCCCGCCGGCACCCAACTGGATCGCGCGATCGAGATCGCGGAACAGATCGCCGAACTCGCCCCGCTCGCGGTACAGGAGACGAAGGCCTCCTCGCGCCGCTACGTCGTGGAAGGGTTCGCTGCAGCCGTGGCCGCGCTCGGCCCGACGCAGAAGCGGCTGCTGGCGAGCGAAGACGCGAAGGAAGGTGTGCAATCGTTCATCGAAAGGCGCACCGCGGTGTTCAAGGGGCGCTAGTCAGTCGGCGGCACCGGTCGCAGACGGACCAACGAGCCGCCGCCCGTGTGCTCCAGCAGCAGGTAGACCAGTCCGTCAACGCCCATTTCCACGTCGCGGATGCGGCCCAGGTTGTGCAGCAGCTTTTCCTGCTCGAGCACCTGGCCATCCCGGATGCGGACGCGGTATAGCGTGCGGGCCCGCAGGGAACCCACCAACAGGTCGTCTTCCCAGCCGGGAAACTGGTCGCCGTCGTGAACCGTGAGGTTGGAGATCGCCGGCGCGGGGGTAAAGTCGACCACCGGGGGTATGGTGGCCGACTCGGGGAAGGCCAAACCCAGGTCTTCGCCGATGGTGACGGGTTCGCCGTCGTAATCCAGGCCGCCGGTATAGAGCGGCCAGCCGTAGTTACCGCCCCGCTGTATCAGGTTGATCTCGTCGCCGCCGCGGGGACCCATTTCCGTGGCCCATATGGCGCCGGTAGCAGGGTGCGACGTCAAACCCTGCGTGGTGCGGTGGCCGTAGCTCCACACCGTGTGCCGTGTTGAGGACGCGTCGCGGGACTCCGGTGGCTGCCAGAACGGGTTGTCCGCCGGCACACTGCCGTCATCGCGCACTCGGTGAATCTTGCCATAGGGCGTATCCAGCTTGTGCAGGTTCTTGTAGGGCGCCTTGCCGCCCACCGTGACGAAGAGGTGGCCCTGGTCGTCGAACGCCAGGCGACCACAGGCGACGCCATCGGGCACTACCGTGTAGTAATCCTTGTGCACGGACCACACTTCCTCGGTATCCACCCAGCGATTGTCCTCCAACCTGCCGCGGACAACGCGAACCATGGACACGGGCCAGGGCGATCCGCAGTCCAGTTGGCAGCGGTCACTGTGGGACAGGTATATCCAGCCGTTTTCGGGGTAGCCCGGGTGCAACTCCACATCCAGCATCATGCCGATGCCGACGTACATACCCCTGGCATGCAGGATTTCCTTCCAGACCCGGGGGGCGCCTGCAACAAGCGGCCCCTGACGCCCTTCCCGGTCTACCACGGACAGGCCGCGGACCTTTTCGGAGACGAGTATGCGCCCGTCGGGCATTGGCGCCATCGAATAGGGCGGGCTGTGCAACCGGGTGACGAGCTCCACCTGAAAATCGTGGTACTGCGAGCGAACGACGTCTTGGGGCAGCGCGTGCGCCTGGGATTCGATGGTCGTTGGAATGCGCTGGCGCTGCTCGCTGACGTACAGTGCCAGCGATTTGATCATGGGCGCGGACAAGCTCGCTTTCCAGTCCGGGGAGCCGGTATCCTCGTGCCGGTCTCCGATACTGGCAATGAGATCGGGCGTACTGTCCCCGTAAGTGAGTGCCCGGTCGATAAGGGCCGGACCCTCACTGGTGCCCTCCAGTGCACGGCCGTGACACTCTGCACAGTGATCGGCGAAGGCAACCCGGGAGGGTTCGCGCTCATCGTAGGTGCGGATATACCAGTTCCCGGCCACCGCCGCTACCAGCAGCAGTGCCAGGCAGGCCAGCGCGATTTTCTTCCAGCGGGGCATGGTTGCCTCCCGTGGGTGAGAAGCCTCAGATACTAGCATCTGGGCCAGATCAGGATGGTATTTCCTTCGCGGTCCGTTGGTCGCTTGATGCTCAGGCATGAAGATCGACATATCTGAGTCTGTCGAAACTACCTATGATTGATGCGCTGATGCTCGCGCGAGGGTTTGACGCGAACCTCGCGGCCGGCGTCCCGGTCCGCAGTCACCGCCCGTCAAAGAAAATGGGCTTGCGGCTCGCGGCGCAGACAGTGGCAAACGCCGCAACCAGGGGTACTATAGTAAACACAACGAGGTGAGCAGGCGCATACGCCTGCTGCGCCGCCAAATAACAAGAACGGGGAATCCCTCGCGCCATGTACGGTATCTTCAAGCCTGCGGCACACCGGGACACGCTGCCCGACGCGCAGGTGGATGCAGATTACAGACGCCTGCGCTGGCAGGTGTTTGCCGGCATATTTATCGGCTATGCCGGCTACTACCTGGTGCGCAAGAACTTCTCCCTGGCGGTGCCCTTCCTGATCGAGGAGGAAGGCTATAGCCGCGGCGAACTGGGCATCGCCATGTCGGCCGTATCCATCGCCTACGGGCTGAGCAAGTTCCTGATGGGCAGCGTATCGGACCGCAGCAACCCGCGCTTCTTCCTGCCCGCGGGCCTGCTCATGTCCGCGGGGCTCATGTTCCTGTTCGGCTTCCAGTCCTGGGCCACCAGTAGCGTGGCCATCATGTTTACCCTGCTGTTTCTCAACGGCTGGGTGCAGGGCATGGGCTGGCCCGCCTGTGGCCGCACCATGGTGCACTGGTATTCCGGCAACGAGCGAGGTCGGGTGGTCTCCGTGTGGAACGTGGCCCACAACGTGGGTGGCGGACTCATCGGCCCACTCTTCATTCTGGGCATGGGCTGGTTCAACGAGTGGCACAGCGCCTTCTACGTGCCGGCCGCAGCCGCCACGGCGGTGGCGTTCATCGCCTTCATGCTGCTGCGCGATACCCCGCAGTCCTGCGGCTTGCCGGCCATCGAGGCCCACCGGGACGACTACCCCCACGATTACGATCACAGGCACGAACAGGAATTCAGCGGCCGGGAAATTTTCCTGCAACACGTGCTCAACAACCGCCTGCTCTGGTTCATCGCCGTGGCCAACGCGTTCGTTTACCTGATTCGCTATGGCGTACTGGACTGGGCGCCCACCTACCTGAGCGAGGCCAAGGACTTCACCGTCGACCAGAGTTCCTGGGCCTACTTCCTCTATGAGTGGGCGGGTATACCCGGCACACTGCTCTGCGGCTACATCAGCGACCGCTGGTTCCGCGGCCGGCGCGCACCGGCAGGCGTGCTGTTCATGACCCTGGTGCTCATCGCTGTCCTGGTGTACTGGTTCAATCCCCCCGGCAACCCCGGCGTGGACATGGCCGCACTCGTCGCCATCGGCTTTTTGATCTACGGTCCCGTGATGTTGATCGGCCTGCATGCCCTGGAACTGGTGCCCAAGAAAGCCGCCGGCACGGCGGCAGGTCTCACCGGCCTGTTCGGCTATCTCGGCGGCGCCGTGGTGGCCAATATCGCCATCGGCTTTACGGTGGACGCCTACGGCTGGGACGGCGGTTTCGTCTTGCTGGTGGGCGGCTGCGTGGCGGCTATCGTGCTGATCGGGATGACGCGCAAGGACGAGCATGAGCACCGGTTGAAGGGCGAAGCTGCGGCGTGACCACGCACGGCCAGCGCGGCAGGAATATTGGGGACAGAATATTGGGGACAGACCACGAATTCGACCGTATTTGATTTGGGCGAATTAAGGTAAGTCCATGTTTCGCGTTGTGATCATGGATTGGCCATTAATCGTATCTGGTCACAATCGTGGTCTGTCCCCGATTTACTTGAACTGCTCGCGGTGCTCGAGAAAAAGATCGATAGATGGATCGCCGCGCAGGCAAATCAGCGCGGGGTGAAACCCGCGCCGAGAGCGCGCCGACGGTACTTCCCGGGCGTGGTGCCATGCCAGCGCCGGAACGCATGCTGTAACGCGCTCTGGTCGTTGAATCCCAGGTAGTCCGCCATGTCGTTAAGACTGAGGCTCGCATCCGTAATCAGTTGCAGCGCCAGCTCGCCGCGCACCTCATCGAGTACCTGCTGGTAGCGCAGGTTGCGTTCCTGCAGGCGGCGCTGCAGCGTGCGCGCTGACATCTGCAGGCTGTTGGCGACATCAATGACTTTCGGCAAACCGCCGGGCAATTGCTGCAGCACCGTCTCGCGCACGCTGTTGAGGAAACGGTCCTCGCCGCGCAGCTCCATGAGACGCTCCCGGGCCAGGGCTTCGGTGACGCGGTAAAGGTCTTCCTCGCCATACAGCGCTCGCTGCTCCAGGAACTGCGGCGCCGCCTCGATGCGGTAGCGGTCCGCGTTAATCGTGACCGGTGCGTTAATCAGTCGCGACAAGCGCTCGGCGCTGCGCGCGTAGTCGTGGGCGAGTTCCATGCGCAGCTCAGGCACCGTGTAACCGATCTGCGTGCTGGCCAGCACGGCGATATTGGCGAGCAGGTGTTCGGCGACGTGGCGACTCAGGCGATCCACGCCGTCGTGGTGCAACTCCATACAGAGCCGGCTATCGCTGAGCTCGCTCACGCGAAAGCGCACGAAGTTGAGCTGCAACTCCGAATAGTCCATCAGCGCCGACGCCGCGGTCATGGCATCCGGCGCAGACACCGCAAGGTGGGACACCAGCCCCCAGCTCTGCGGATAGGGCGAGGCGCCCATGTTGAGACCGAAACAATCGTCACCCGTCAGCCGTTCACCCGCCTCGAACAGCCGCTCGTAAACGCCCAGGTGAACCCTGCCCGAGGGCAACAGGCGCGCGACGTCGAGTCCCGCACTCGCCATGACCGCCTCGGCGGGGTGACCCGCGATGGCCAGGTAGTCGAAGACGGCCTGGGTGAAGTCCCGCGATACGGAGGGTGCAGACATTGGCGGATTACAACACAGCTTGGCGTGAATTCACAATATGGCGTGAATTCACAAGCGTAGACTAGGGCCACATCAATGCCTTACTGGGAGAGGAGCCAATGAGCCGCATCCACGACCTTGTCGACCCCACCATCATGGGCGACGAAACCACCATGCACGCCCTGTTCACCGAGCTGCGCGAAAACGAGCCGATCACCTATTTCGAACACCCCGAGTACCGGCCGTTCTGGGTGCTGACCCGTCACGAGGACATCAAGTACATCAGCCAGAAGAACGACCTGTTCATCAACAACCCGCGCACGGTGATCGTGCCGGAAGAGTTCGAAAAAATGCTGTTCGAACAGTTCGGCACGACCAATGGGCTGGAAACGCTGATCCACATGGACAACCCCAAGCACCGCAAGATGCGCGAGGTGACCCGGGAGTGGTTCAAACCGGGCCCCATAAACCGGCTCACCCCGATGGTGGAGGAAATCGCGAAGGAGTTCGTGGACAAGATGGAAGCCATGGGCGGCGAGTGCGACTTCGTGAAGGACATCGCCCTGCTCTACCCGCTGCGCGTTATCATGAAGATCCTCGGCGTCGTGCAGGAGGAAGAAGCCATGATGCTCAAGCTGACCCAGGAACTCTTCGGCAGCCAGGATCCGGATCAATCACGGGGTGACACCGGGGAGGCCGGCATGGAGGTCATCCTCGACTTCTTCAATTACTTCCGCCCACTGGTCGAGGACCGGCGCGAGAACCCCACGGAGGACCTGCTCACCGTGCTTGCCAACGCGAAGGTAGACGGCGAGTACATGGAAGAGCTGGACCTGATGAGCTACCTGATCATCACGGCCACCGCCGGCCACGACACGACCTCCGCCACCACGGGTGGCGGCATGAAGGCGCTGCTGGAATTCCCCGACCAGATGCAGAAACTCATGGCAGATCCCAACGAAGACCTGACCAGAAGCGCGGCGCGGGAGATGATCCGGTGGGTGTCCCCTGTGCGTCACATGATGCGCACGGCGACCGAGGACGCGGAGTTCCACGGCAAGACCATCAAGAAGGGCGAGAGCCTCGTTATGTGGTATCCCTCGGCCAACCGCGACGAGCGCGCCATCGATAACCCCAACGTCTTCGACATCGAGCGCGACAACCGCAACCAGCTCGCCTTTGGCTACGGCGGCCACATGTGCCTGGGCCAGCACCT
>JAWVYG010000153.1:0-6343 GCA_033722815.1 Halioglobus sp. | reverse complement strand
CCCGAGTTCTTTTTCGCGCCCGGTCACATCCAGACGCGCAGTGCCGAGATCGGCGCCGCCGAACTGATGCTGCAGATGGGTACAGCCTACGTGGCCTTTCGCCAGGACGCGCCGCGCTGGTTGCGCCTGACACACAGCGCTGGCCCCTCCGCGGTGGAAAAGGCCTACCGCGAGGTGCTCGCCGGCCGCTCGACGCCCGACAGCGGGCAGATAGTCTCAATGCACGCCGCTGCTGTCGCCGCGCAAACGGCCGCGAACTGAGCGGACATATCGCGCCGCGGCGCCCGCTGCGCAGCGGGTAACCCTAGAGTAACTCCTGCGCCATCAGCTCCAGGGCCTCGGGCTGCTCGGTGGTCAGCAGCATCATGTCCAGTGAGCCCCGCCGCTGTGCATCGCGCCAGGCATCGAGCCGCTCGCGGATACGCTCCGGCGGGCCGATGAGGTTGGTACTGTCGATCAGCTGTGAGGGCACGACGGCCGCCGCCTGCGCTTTGTCACCCGCCAGGTAGAGATTCTGGATCTGCTCCACCTCGTCGTCGTAGCCCATGCGCCGCGCGAACTCCGCGTAGAAATTCTTGCCCTTG
Organism: Halioglobus sp.; assembly: GCA_033722815.1. Lineage (GTDB taxonomy): Bacteria > Pseudomonadota > Gammaproteobacteria > Pseudomonadales > Halieaceae > Marimicrobium. Next base: position 5,759 of record JAWVYG010000153.1, on the reverse strand, counting down.
GAGCCCATACCCCCGAGCTGTCGCGCGAGGGCCGGCCTCAGCATGTCCAGTACACCGGGCACGTCGTCGGCCACGATGACGTTGACGAAAGTACTGACGGTGAAATCCTCGCGCCGACAGCGGGCGCCCTCGAGCGCGAAGCCATCGGCCAGGTGTCGGTCGACGAGATTGTGGGTATCGCCCGGGTCCAGGAACGACAGCAGCACCCCGTCGGCGATCTCCGCCGCGCAGCGCAGGCCGCCCGGGCTTATCGAGGCGAGGAATATCGGCTGCTCGGGATTGGTATGGGCGACGCTCTTCAGCGGCTTGCCCATGCCGGTGGTATTGGGTCCCTGCAGGGGCAACTGGTAGTGGTAGCCTTCGTGGGTGAGTGGCTCCTCGCGCGCGAGAATCCTGCGCACGATGTCCACGTACTCGCGCGTGCGGGTGAGAGGGCGATCGTAGGCTACGCCGTGCCAACCCTCGGCCACCTGGGGGCCGGAACTGCCCAGGCCGAGGATGAAGCGTCCGCCGGACAGGGCGTCGAGCCCGATAGCCGCCATGGCCGCCGCCGCGGGTGTCCGCGCGGGCATCTGCATGATCGCCGTGCCCACCTGCATGCTGCTGGTGTGGGCTGCCAGCCACGCGGCACAGCTGACCGCATCGCAACCGTAGGCCTCCGCCGCCCACACCGAGTGAAATCCCAACGCCTCTGCGCGCTGTACCGTCGCAACATCGATAGCGGGGTGTGCGCTGAACGCCGTTGAAATGAGTCCCAGCCCGAGCTTCATGTCACCGTTTTCCTCGATTGGGTGCTCCGCCAGCCTGCCATAGTACCCGGGACGGCGCCAGTCGCAGGGCGTTCAACGCGGCCTATAGCTCCAGAGCAGGTTGAGAAAGAAGTTGTAGGGCGGGACGACCAGCAGCACCACGAGCAGGCCCAGCAGGTAGTGCCAATGCAACCACTCGACGGCAACGTACATGATCAGTGTATTGAGCAGCATCGCCGAGACCGAGACCACGAAAAAGCGCAGGAAGCGCCGGGCCAGTTCATCCGCCTGCCGGAAGGTCCAGAAGGTATTGAGCAGGAAGGATACGATCACCGCGAGCACGAACCCGGCGACGGACGCGGGCACCGGGTGTACCTCCAGCCCCTCGACCAGCAACACCGTGGTGCAGACGTGGACCAGCGTATTGAGCACGCCGACCACCCCGAAGCGCAGCGCCAGCGGACCGAGTTGCGCCCCCTTGCGCGCGGCGGGAGACCCGGTACTAGCCATCCTCCGGACCGGGCCTGACGATCCTGTCGACCAGGAAGAGCGGCCTGTCCCGCACCTCGTCGTGTATCTTGGACAGGTAGGCCGCGATAACGGCCAGGGCGCCGGACAGGAACCCGCCCAGTAGCAGCACCAGGACAATCAGCAATTTGAAGCCGCTGGCCTGGGGCGCCAGCAACACCGGCGCGGCGAGGAGCACGAGCACCACCGGCAACAGCACGCCCAGGGCGGTTACCAGGTGCAGCGGCAGGGCCGTGAACGAGGTAATGGCGCTGATGGCCAGCGCGAGTCGCGACATGGCCGTCCACTTGCTGCGCCCGCCGCGCCGGTTGCCGAGTTCGAAAAACACCTCGCGGTGGCGAAAGCCGAGCCACAGCGTGGTCCCGCGGAAGAACAGGTTGTAGTCGCGCAATTCGTTGAGCACATCGACCACGCGACGGTCGAGGAGTTTGTAGTCGGTGGAGCCGCGCAGCTCGTAACCGGTCAGGCGGCGAAACAGGCGACCGAAACCGTGCGACGTCAGCCGGTCCGGGAGGGGTGCATTGCGGTCGGCGGACTTCACGGCATGTACGATGTCCGCTTCACCGGCGAGCCAGATCGCCGTCATCTCGCTGAGCATCTGCGGCGGGTGCTGCATATCGCCGTCGATGACCACCGCGACGTCGCCGCCGCAGTGGCGCAATCCGGCCATGATCGCCGCCTCCTTGCCGAAGTTGCGCGACAGGCGCACGAGCATGAGGTCGTCTCGCTCCGACGCCTGGCCCTCCAGGTAGCCCCAGCTGCCATCGGTGGAGCCGTCGTCGACCACGATGATCTCGTGGCGCAGGGGCACATCCTCCAGGGCGGCCGCTATGAGCGGCAGCAACTGCGGCAACACGTCCTGCTCGTTATACACAGGAATGATCAGCGACAGCAGCCGTTGTTCAGGTGAATCTTCCATGCGTAGCGCGTCTACGCCATCCCCCGCTAGCCAGTGCACGTGAGTGTGCCAACGAATGGGATCATCCTAGCGACAGGATCAGCGCAGGGTCAATGCACGGCGCATGGCAATATTGCGTAGCGCGGATAGCGTGGACATGACACGGTCGCCAGCAGGGCGATTTCATCCAGCTGCGATAGCGGCGATAGCCGCCCGATCGGAACTGGCCGACGACTATCGATAACGCGATAAAGGCGGTAACCTGTTTACACCATAACGAACCAGACCTTCGACACAAAGGAGGCACCGTGCACGTCCCGTTCCTGCGCTTACTGCTCATCTGCCTGTTTGTCCCCGCGGCGCCCGGTTACGCCGCGCCGCCCGCCGCGGATGCTGTGCCGACAGTGATATATACCGCCAGAGAAATCGTCACGATGGCCCCCGAAAAGCCCCTCGCCACCGCGGTCGCCGTGCGCGACGGGCGAATCCTCGGCGTCGGCGCCAAGGACGAGATGCTGGCGCTTACCCGTGGCATGGACCCCGCCGTCGATGAGCGATTCGCCGGCAGCGTCATCGTACCCGGGCTGATCGAGCAACACATTCACCCGATCCTGTCGGCGCTGTCGCTGACCACGGAGGTCATTGCCATTGAAGAGTGGCAGCTGCCGGGCAGGACCTTCCCGGCGGCCCGCGACAGGAAGGGCTACCTCGAACGGCTGCGGGCGGTGGAGGCGGCCATGGCCGACGCGCAGTCGCCCCTGGTGTCCTGGGGCTTTCACCACTACTTTCACGGCAGGCTGACGCGGCAGGACCTGGACGCGATCTCGAAGACGCGGCCCATCTTCATATGGCACCGGTCCGCGCACGAATTCATCCTCAACTCCGCCGCCCTGGAGGCGGCGCAGGTATCCGCCCAGGACGTCGCGGCAAACTCCGGATTCATCCGTCAGCAGATCGACCTCCAGAAGGGGCATTTCTGGGAGGCGGGCGCTTTCGACTTCCTGCTGCCCCGGATATTCGATTTCCTGGCGCAGGGGATGGGACCGGGACTGGTACTGACCGAGCTCTACCTGCACGCCGCGGGGGTGACCACCGCGGCGGAGCCCGGGGGCATGGCGGGCTTCTACGAGCAGCTGACGGCGGTGCTGGGCGACCCGGATACGCCGCTGCGCTTCTTTTTCATCCCCGACGGCCGCTCGCTCGCGCTTGAATTCAGTGGCGCTGCTCTGCTCGAGGCCACCGAAGCCGCGCAGGTCGGCACCGGCGGCAATACCGCGTTCCTGCCCGGGCAGGTCAAGCTGTTCTCCGACGGCGCCATGTTCAGCCAACTCATGCAGATGCGCGGCGGCTACCTCGACGGCCACCACGGGGAGTGGATGATGGAGCAGGACGTGTTCAAGAGCGCTTTTGCCACCTACTGGGACGCCGGGTACCAGATTCACGTGCATCAGAACGGCGATGCGGGCCTCGATCTCGTACTGGATGCACTGCGCGACAACATGCGCCGCAAACCGCGCACCGACCACCGCACCACCATCGTGCACTTCGGTTTTTCCGCCCCGGACCAGGTACAGGAGTTGTCCCGGCTGGGCGCGATCATCAGCGCCAATCCCTACTACCCGGTCGCCCTCGGCGAAAAATACAGCGAACTCGGCATCGGGCCGAAGCGCGCGCGCAGCATGGTGCGGCTGGCGGATGCGGTGAAGGCGGGAATACGCGTGTCGCTGCACTCGGACATGCCCATGGCGCCGGCGCAGCCGCTTTACCTCATGTGGGCAGCTGTGAACCGCATCGGTTCCGGCGGCGGCATCATCGGGCCGCAGCAGGCACTGACGGCGGAGCAGGCCCTGCGGGCGGTCACGCTGGACGCCGCCCATTCACTGCGACTGGAGCACGAAATCGGCAGCATAGAAGCGGGCAAGCGCGCGGACTTCACCGTCCTGGCGGAGAACCCGTTGACCGTACCCAAGATGCGGATAAAGGATATCGCCGTCCTCGGCACCGTACTCGGCGGCAGGCCGTTTCCACTGCACCGCCAGTGACTTTGTCCGGCGCGATGTGCCTTTAAAATGTCATATCGATAAATTAACCTGTTGATCGACAGACACTGAGCACCCTCGGGTCGCAGCAATGACAGTTTTCAAACCGCGTTTCACGCCGGGCCTGCTGGCCATACTGGTCTTTGCCACCAGCGCCTGCGCCCCGGTGCGCTTCAACGAGCGCGAGCGGCTGTCACAACCGGACATGGTGTTCGACTCGGACCCGCTGCAGGCGGAGATGCGGGGGCACATCTACACGCCGCGCGAAGCGGCGATCGGCGGCGGCGCCGGCGACGCCGGCGGCTGCGGTTGCCACTGATGCTGCGCCCTCTCTGCCTGATTCCGCTATTCCTGCCGCTGGGCCTGTCATTGTCCGGGCACGCCACAGCCGGGCCCAGCGCCGACGAGCTGGACAATATCTTTGCCTTCAAGGGGCTCGTGTACCGCCAGGAGGACGATGGCGGCAACCCGGAGGTGGACGAGGACGCCTCGGTCTACGAGGGGCTGGTGCTGGTCCGGCACCGCCTGAACGAGACCGAAGCGATCAACCTGCGCCTGCTGGGCGATGTCATCAGCGCCGCGTCCTATGACGAGGCGGCAGACCGCGCGGAGACCGTCTCCGGCGCAACCGGGTACAACCCGGGACGCTTCGACATCCGTCCCGGCTGGGAGTACAGCCGCTCCGGCTGGTCCTTCGGCACGCACATCAGTTACGGCCAGGAGTTCGCCTACCGCTCCTTCGGCGCCGGCCTGCGCCTGGGCAGGTCACTATTCGAGGGATCCACCGTGCTGGGCCTGCGGCTGCAGGGCTTCTCCGACAAGGTCCGGATGATCCGCTTCGACGGCACCAAGGAATCCGACGAGGATCGCGATACCATCGGTGTGGAATTCACCGTCACGCAGACCCTGTCACCGACGCGCGTACTGAACGCCTCCTACTCCTACACGGACCAGGACGGCTTCCTCGCCACCTCGTTCAATGCCGTACGGGTGGGTGACGAACAGGACTTCGAGATCCTCCCGCGCCAGCGCGAGCGCGAGGCGCTTGGACTGCGCTTCAAGCAGGCGTTGGGGCCACACTCCGTAGAAACGGCCTACCGCTACTACGAGGACGACTGGGATATCAATGCCCACACCCTGGAGCTGACCTACTTCCACTGGCTGGCGACGCGCGCATGAGTATCGAGCCGTCCTATCGCTACTATCACCAGGACGAGAGTCGCTATTACGCGCCCGCATTCGACGAAGCGCAGGCCTTCCAGACCTCGGATTCCGACCTCGGCGATTTCAGCGGACAGAAAGTCGGCCTGCGCGTGGTATTGCCGGACAGGCCCTGGCCGCGCCGCAATTCCGATTTCGATTTCGGCCTGCACTACTACCACCGGGACGACGATATCGACATGTTCTGGCTGATGTTCGGCATTTCCTTTCCCTATTGATGTCGCTCCCCCAGATTGAGTACCCGCGCCCGGTGCGCGCCGTGGCCCCGACGAAATCCCGCGGCGTGGTTCGCCGGGCCGCCGCACTTGTGCTGCTGCTGGCCTG